>JAPLFF010000003.1:600000-848265 GCA_026390775.1 Ignavibacteriales bacterium
CAAATTTATCTCTTATTTTTATTAACCGTTCATATTCTTTTGCATTTAGATTTAGCAGTTCACTCGATCTCTGATATTCAATCTTTTCTGCGCGTGATTTATCATAATAGCGGTCAACATTCTGATTCGGTGAGAGTTTTTCATCAAGCTTTATTTTATATTTTTCACCTGTGGAATAATCTTCCAATTCAATTTCTTTCATTCCTTTTCGCAGCAAATTTAAATTTGCAATCAACAGATCGCCGTACTGATGATAAACTTTTTCCTTAGTGCCGGCATCAACACGTCCTTTTAAGTTATTCAACTTACCAGTTAATGATTCAATGGATTTTGTAAGAAACTTCTCAATTTCTTTTCTCACATTCTTAACCTTCGTTTCCGAGAAGGAGAGTGTGAAATATTTGTTCAGAGCGCTAAAGTAATTATCAAATAAGAAGTGCTCTATAGGAATAGGATGTGAAATGAACGAAGCCGGATGAAAACTTGGTTTGCCAAGATCCTCATCATAGTAAACTGCTATCTTTTCTTGAATAATTTCCCACAACACGACGGAAAGATTCTTTCTAAAATCATTCTTACGAGAATCTGCTTCTCTTAGAATATCTTTACCAATGGAAGGTAATTTCCGAATTAAAGAATCATCTGCTGTACTTTCTATGAATGAAGTAACTAAAGGAAACGAATCGGTAAAATTCAAAGCCGGCAGTTCATTAAGAAATCTTTCTCTTTCTTCTTTATCAACCTTCTTGAATGGATATAAATTATTCACAGAGTCTATAAGATATATATTGCTTTGTCCGCCGCGGAATACAACATATAATTTTGAATTGTTGAGAGTGAATTCAATTATACGGTCGCCCAATGCAATTTTTATCGAGTTGACTTTAGCCGGTAAATAGGTTTCAAAAAAACTTATTGTGTTTTTCTTTGCCTTATGATGCACATCTTTAGTTGTTATATAATGCTGCTGAGGATTTGTTGAAATGATTACATGGAATAAAGGTTTATCTTTTAACGGGATATGAAGAAATAGTTTGTCTTTCTCCTGAGTATAAGCTTCAAGTATTTGCTTTTCGTGAATTGCGGCAGATAATTCTTTGATACATCTGAAAATAAAAAAATAATTTTTATACATAAGTTAGAGAATAATCTTGAAAGGGAATTGATAATTAAAAATTAGTCACGTCTATCATGCATTGTTAACTTAAAAACTTCTTTGAGTAAATTAATCTCAGCTTCTGAAAGATTCACACTTCTTCTCTTTGTAACAATATTGGCAACTTCAATTGATTTACTAATATCATTGGTTCGTAAAAAAGCAGATCCGCCCCAGCTGAATGACGGGATATTACGTGCGGGAAATCCTGCGCCAAAAATATTACATGATACACCTACAATTGTCCCGGTATTAAACAATGTACCAATTGCAGTTTTAGAATGATCGCCCATAATCAAGCCGACGAATTGTGAACCGGTATCAACATTTTTACCATTGAGCAGAACAGTAATATTCTCGTAATTATTTTTGAGATCGCTGTTATTCGATCCCGCTCCGATATTAACCCAGCTTCCTAAATAAGAATGACCAAGGTAGCCATCGTGCTGTTTATTAGAATAAGAATGAATGATTGAAGATTCTATCTCGCCGCCGACTTTACAAACTTCACCAATAGAAGTACCGTGATAAATTGATGCATGAGTTTTAATAATTGAACTATCACCAATAAAAGCTGGACCTTGAATATGCGATTGAGACATGATCTTTACATTTTTGCCAATGTAGATCGGTCCATCTGATGCATCTAAAAATACAAACGGCTGAATCTCCACACCTTTTGAAATAAAAATTTTATTCTTATTAAGGAATTCAACAGAACGATATTTTTTTGAATCAATTTTAGGAATCTTATTTACTAGTAAATTGAAATCATTAACAATTTCCTCCCCGTTAGCATTTACCAAATCCCAAGCATAGTTTATTAACGAACAATCAGATTCTCTTTTCGCTAAAATATTCAAAATATGAAATGGTAAAAATTCTTCTTTGCTTGTAATTAGAGTTCTTAAATTATCTCCTGAAAGATTTGCAGCTGCAATAATTCCGTCTTTCACAAGTGCCGAATTATTACCAAGCTTTTTTATCTCTTTAGCAATTTTCTTATTAATTAATAATCTGCCATTAATAAAAAGAATATTATCTGCATCGTATTTGTTAATAGGAAAGCCGGGATACCTTTCCGTAAGAACTTTTTGTAAAGAGGTCCTGACATGAAGTATTACATTTTTAGAAGTTAATTGTTTAGTAATCTTCTCCCTTAATGTTATCATACCGCACTTCAGATCATAAACCGGATGTAAATATGTTAACGGCAGGAGATTACGAAATCCTTCATCTTCGAAGATGCAAATGGCTGTTTTCATAAATATGCAGTTTGTTATAAAATATTTTGATTGCCTTAATAAATTAATCAAAAAGTAGAACTATAAGCAAAGGGGGAAAGAGTCTATTTACGTTCTAAAATTGAGATGTTTCTTCCGATGAATCGGGAGAAGAATCTAAAAATTTTAATTGTTCAATTATCAGATTCTTCACTCCTCCCGACAAGTCGGGATCCGTTCAGAATGACTCCTTGCTTAACGTGAGTCACTTTAATTATATTTCAGTTATGAAAAAGCCCTCAAAAATATTTTGGAAAAAATTACTGTACGTCTTTGGAGGCATCTTAATCTTTCTTCTTGTAATTGATTACATCATTTTACCGCTTTATGTAAGCGGAAGTGAGCATCAAATACCTAATGTTATCGGTAAACAAAAAGATGAAGCAATAAAAATTCTTGAAGATGCCGGTCTTAATCCTATTATACAAACATCCCGATTCGATCAAAAATATCAGAGAGATCATGTAATATTTCAAAATCCGTCTCCTAATATGGCTGTTAAAACTAATCGAAGAGTATATCTAACAATCAGCGGAGGAGATCCGCAAATCAAGATGCCTTCGTTAGTTGGTAAAACGATTAGAGATGCAACTGTAACTCTTGAACGACTTGGTCTTTCTATCGGAAAAGTTGATTCAGTAGAATCTGAATTTCCTGCCGGTATAATTGTAGAGCAGCAATTTCTTCAAGGAAAAGAAATTTCAAAAGGATCGGCGGTTAATTTTAAACTAAGTATTGGACCTCAGGTTGGTATGGTTCGTGTCCCAAGTCTATTTGGGCAAACATTATCGGAAGCAGAAAAAATCCTTAAGAATAATTCACTAAGAGTAGGTAATAAAGTATATATCTTCTCACAAAATTATTTACCAAACACTGTTGTAGATCAATATCCAAGTATAAATACGTTGACTAAAATTGGCGACAGTGTGACAGTTACTTTAACAAGAACAAAATAGAGTGATATAAATGAGTCCAAAGAAATTAATAGCTTCATCTATTTTAACCGCAGATTTTTCTAATCTTTCACAGCAGATTCGTTTTACAGAACTTGGCGGAGCTGATTGGATTCATTGTGATATTATGGACGGTAAGTTTGTTCCTAATTTAAGTTTTGGACCTGTTGTAGTACAAGCCGTAAGAAAAATTACCAAACTTCCGGTTGATGTTCATTTAATGATTAAAAATCCCGATGCTTTACTGGAAAAATTTGTTGAAGCCGGAGCTAATTGGGTAACAGTTCATCAAGAAGAAGTTGTTCATCTTAACAGAACGTTAACAAGAATTAAAGAGTTAGGAGCAAAAGCCGGAGTTGCAATTAATCCTTCTACACCAATTACAACTTTAGTAGAAGTAATCAATCTTGTTGATTTGGTATTGATTATGTCGGTCAATCCAGGTTTTGGAGGTCAAAAATTTATTCAATCCTCAATTAGCAAAATTCAAGAACTTAATAATTTAAGGACAAAAACTTCTTCTAACTTTTTAATTGAAGTTGACGGCGGTATCAGTAAAAATAATATCAAAGGACTTGCGGATGCCGGTTGTGATGTATTTGTAGTAGGGAATTCTATATTTGGTCAGGATAACATCACTGCTGCTACGATCGAATTGAAAAATATGGTCATGTAAGAAAAGTATCTTTCTTATTCTTTTCTCAAATCCATTCAAGATTTTTTTTTAATTTATATACGAAATTTGTGAAATTCTGTAATCTCATTAGTAAGAGGTTAACTGTTGACTATCCAGCTTGTTGATATTTTTTATCCTAATGTCTTTCGAAGATATAGTGCAAAGTATAATATTTTTCGTGAATTATATGAGAAAGATCTTGTTGGAATTGAGATACGCGGGATTGAATTCAAACTTGCTCAAAATATAAAACGAATTATTCTGACCAATAAAGAGATCTGCTATACAACCGGTAAGAAAGGCGATCTTATATGTGATCTATTGGTGATTGGCACATATGGTATTTTTAGAGAGTTATCAAAAGAAATTATTTCAATCGGCAACGAAGATTTAGGGCGGAAAGTAGCACGTATTCTTCAGAATATTACAGATTATGAAAACCAGACTATACAAATTGGTAAACTTACTTTTCCGTTAGACCGTGCATACACTGTTGGAATTCTAAATGTTACACCGGATTCGTTTTCCGACGGTGGAAAATATTATCAAAAAGAAAATGCGGTCGAACATGGACTTAAATTATTAGAGCAAGGTGCTGATATTCTTGATATCGGCGGCGAATCTACAAGACCGGGCGCAGATCCTATAAGTGAAGAAGAGGAGATTAAGCGGGTAATACCTGTAATCGAAGAAATTATTAAAGCAAAACCGGATTCGCTAATTTCAATTGACACATCAAAATCTGAAGTAGCTCATGAGGCATTACAAAGCGGTGCTAAGTTAGTCAATGATATTAGTTCATACACATTAGATCCAAAAATTTTAGATGTCACTAAACAATTTAATGCAGTATTGATTTTGATGCATATGAAAGAAATTCCCAAGACAATGCAAGATTCTCCGTACTATGAAGATGTTGTTTCTGAAATTTATGATTATCTAAAAGCCAAAGTTGAAACCGCAAAAAAAAATGGTATAAAAAATATTATTATAGATCCCGGAATTGGATTCGGGAAAAGAGTAATGGATAATTATGAATTAATAAAACGATTAAATGAATTCAAAGGAATAGGGCAACCGATTCTTGTGGGGCTTTCTAGGAAATCATTCCTTGGCAAAGCACTTGAACTTAATATTGAAGAAAGAGGTGAGCCTACTCTTATCGCTGAAACACTTGCAATTAAAAACGGTACACGCTTTATTCGTACTCATGAAGTTAAGAAAACAATATATGCATCTAAGTTAAACCGCTTTTTTGATAATCCGGAATTACTGCAGAATGTTTGAAATAATCAAAATAGGATTTCTTTCAATATCATTCCTTGATCTAATTGATATTCTTCTGGTTGCTTTTATTTTTTATAAAGTATATACAATTATTCGTGCAACAATTGCAGCTCAAATATTTTATGGTTTGATCTTTGTCCTTATTCTTTCTTTTCTAGCACAAGCGGCTAATTTTAAAGCTCTCGGATGGCTGCTTAGATTACTAACCGATATTTGGGTAATTGCATTTGTAATCCTATTCCAACCTGAAATAAGAAGATTACTAATAATTATAGGAAAGAATCCGATTTTTAGAATGTTTATAAAAAGTGACGAATCAAATCTTACAGATGTAATCACAGAAACGGCATTTGAATTAGCTCAACACCAACACGGTGCTTTGATAGTTATTGTAAAATCAGTTGGTATCCGTAGTATTGTAGAAACGGGTGAATTGATCAATGCAAAAGTTACAAAGAATTTATTGCGTTCTATCTTTTTCCCGCATTCACCTTTACACGATGGCGCAGTGATTATTATGAATGATACAATTGAAGCTGCACGATGTACGCTGCCGTTATCAAGTGAGTATGCAAAAAACGGCAAACCTCTTGGAATGCGCCATAAGGCGGGTCTCGGTATTTCAGAACAAGCAGATGTTATTAGTGTCATTGTATCAGAAGAGACAGGCAGTATTTCTGTCGCCGAAGACGGACAAATTAAAACCGGTTTATCTAAAGAGGGACTAAGAAATTATCTAAATAATTCACTCAGTGATTCTAAAGGGAAAGGTTTGAAAGTGATATCACAAATGTTTAAGAAGAAAAAAATGTTTTCTGATTTAGAGTAAATAAAATTCATCATCTTAAAATTGAAATGATTAATTTTATTGCTGATAAGACATTAGTAAATTTCTATTAGAATAGGAAAGAGGGAAACAATGAAATTAAAATATTTTTCTCATTCAGCATTTCAGATCACAACTGATGCCGGTAAGAAAATATTGATTGATCCGTTTTTGGATGGCAATCCAACCTCTCCGGTAAAATCGAAAGATGTTGATGCTGATTTTATTATATTGACACACGGTCATGGCGATCATATTGGTGATTCATTTAGCATTGCAGAAAGATGCGGTTCACTTTTTATTTGTTGTAATGAATTAGCCAATTATTGTTCTTCGAAAGGATTCAAAGCACATAGTATGCATATTGGCGGAAGCCATAATTTTGAATTCGGCAAAGTTAAATTCACAATTGCTCATCATGGCTCAATGACTCCCGATAATTATTATGCCGGTGAAGCATCGGGAGTGATCTTATCAATTGACGGGAAAAATTTATATCATACCGGTGATACAGGATTGTTTTACGATATGAAATTAATTGGAGAAATGACACCGCTTGATTATATGCTGCTGCCAATCGGAGATAACTATACAATGGGAATAACGGATGCAGTCAAAGCAGTTGAGTTAGCTAATCCTAAAACTGCAATTCCAATCCATTATAATACATTCCCGGTGATACATTCAGATCCCGAAGAATTTAAGAAAAGAGTTGAAGCTCTCGGGAAAAAAGCGATTGTACTTAAGTTTGGACAAGAAATTTTATTGTAATTTAATTATGTAATTAAAAATTCCTATTTATGGCCAAAAAAATTGTTATTGCAAATCAGAAAGGCGGAGTTGGAAAAACAACTACCGCTATAAATTTATCTGCATCTGTTGCTGCGGCAGAATTTAAAACACTATTAATTGATATTGACCCTCAAGCAAATTCAACTTCGGGAATCGGTATTGAGAATTATAAACTTTCCGTTTATCAAGCTTTAATCGGAATAGAAGATGCAGAAGACTGCATTATAAATACATATATGCCGCATCTTGATATTATACCATCAACTATAGATTTAGTCGGCGCAGAAATCGAATTGGTTTCTATGGAAGAAAGAGAATATTTATTAAAAAAGGCGGTTGCAACTATAGAATCACGATATGATTTTATTTTTATTGATTGTCCTCCTTCACTCGGTTTACTAACACTAAATGCTTTGACTTGTGCTGATTCGGTTTTAATTCCTGTTCAGTGTGAATACTTTGCATTGGAAGGTTTGGGACAATTATTAAACACAATTAATATTGTTAAGAAAAATCTGAACAATGATCTTTCCATTGAAGGCGTGTTATTAACTATGTTCGATACAAGATTACGGTTGTCCCATCAAGTTGTAGAAGAAGTAAAAAAATATTTTGGGACAAAAGTATTCCAAACGATCATTCATAGAAATGTTAGATTGTCTGAAGCGCCGAGCCACTCTAAACCTGTAATACTTTACGACGCAAGTTCAGTCGGTGCACAAAATTATATAACGCTGGCATCAGAATTAATTCAAAGAAATAATCTAGAACAAAAGAGTATAGCTAATTGAGTAATTTGAAACCGGGATTGGGAAGAGGATTAGACGCATTAATTAATCCTCAAATGAAAGATAAAATTGATGCGCCTGTAGCGATCTCTAATAAAGACTTGCAAAAAGATGACGGCACATCTTACGATGTATTAGCAAAAATTCCAATCGGCTCCGTAGCTCCAAATCCTTATCAACCAAGAACCGAATTCGACCCCGAAGCTCAAGATGAATTAAGAAAATCAATACTCGAAAATGGTTTGATCCAACCTGTAACTGTTCGAAGAGTTTCAAAAGACCATTACGAACTAATTTCGGGTGAACGCAGACTACGTGCTTGTAAAGATGTTGGATATAAAGAAATACCAGCATACATAATCAAGGTAGAAACAAAAGAAGCGATGCTTGCTCTTTCCCTTATTGAAAATCTTCAGAGAGAGGAGTTAAATTCAATTGAAATTGCAAATGCATATAAGAGATTAATGGAAGAATGTAATTTAACACAAGAAGAAATTGCCGATAGAGTAGGGAAGGATCGAACAACCGTAACCAATACAATTCGCTTATTAAAATTACCACAGAAGATACAGCAAAGTTTGATCAAGAATGAAATTTCAGCCGGTCATGCACGAGCTTTAATAAATATTCCAAGTGAAATAATCCAGTTAGAGATCTTAGATAAAATTATTAGTCATAATCTTTCGGTTAGAAAGGTTGAGGATATTGTACGAAAATATATAAACCAAAAAAACGGATCGAAGAAAAAAGTTTCTGTTCATGTAAAAAGTTTAGGTAATTTATCTCAAAAAGATCTAGAAGAAAAACTCCAAAACATTCTTGGCACTAAAGTAATTTGTAAGCAAAAGAAAAATGGAGCCGGCGAATTAATAATTGAATATTATTCATTAGATGAGCTAGAAAGATTATTTGAACTATTTGAGATTATCAGCAAAAACAATAATTAAGTTAATCATACTTATTTTCTTACTGCATTTATCCGCTGAAAGCACATCTGCACAAGTGCAACCTTTGGATTCCAATAGCGTTAAAATTGATACAAGTAAATTTGTAATGAAAAAGTCTGCATGGGGAGCTGTGATTAGAAGTGTTGTAATTCCCGGTTTCGGCCAATTTTATAATGAATCTTATTGGAAAATTCCTGTTGTATGGGGATTTTTGGGCTGGTTCGTGTATCAGTGGAACACTAGTAATAATTCGTATATCAATTATCGCGATCTCTATAACAGAAGCTTAAGCCAAAATAGTACCGGTAATGCATCTTATCTGAGTATACGAGAGTTTTATAAAGATCAGCGTGATCTATTTGCAGTATTTTTTGGATTAGCTTATTTACTAAATTTAGTTGATGCTTATGTAGATGCACATTTATTTGATTTTGATGTCTCGAAGATTAGAACAGATGATTTATATCGAGTTTCTCTTAAAATAAAATTATAACCGCAGCAAATATGAAAAATGTTTTAGTCTGTAATAACTGTAATAAAGAAAATGCATTTTATTTAATGATTTGTTCGAACTGCAATTCGTTTCTAAGATCCAAAATACCAAATATTGATTTATGGGAAACTATCGGTAAACTTATCGAATCACCTTTACAAGCATTTGATAGAATAATCCAAGCGGAAAATAAAAATTTTGTTGTGACATTGATGATCATTGTTTGTGTTAAATTATCATTGACTGCTATTATTATTCACAATGCACTATATAGTGTAAATGGTGAGCCAATTACTTTTCTGAATGGATTATTGCTCGGAGGAGTGCCATCAATCGTTTTACTTTTGGCTTTTTCTTTGATTATTACTTTCTCAAACAAATTATTTGGTATTGAAAATAGATTCAAAGATAATTTTGCAATTTATATTTTTGCTTTTATTCCTCTTATTGGCGGAATGGTTGTTTTAACTCCGATACAATTTGCTCTATTTGGAGAATATTGGTTTACATTTAATCCTTCTCCTTTACTAATGAAACCCACACCTTCTTTGATTCTTCTAATAATTGAAGGATTACTATTCTTGTGGAGCAGTGTACTTTTTATTGTTGGAACATACTCTCAAACGAGAAACAAAATTTATTCTATTTGTAGCGGTATGATTTTAACGTTGTTGGTAATGGGTGTAATTTATTTTAGAAATATAGTAAGCTATTTTTAACTAGAAAATCAACTACAACTCCATATCTTAATCCTTTTGTACTTACTCTAACTTGATCAATATTTATTTGTTTCATAAACGAAACTAGTATTAAACAGCCAGCCAAAAGAACATCTTCTCTTCCTTTTACAACTTGACCATACCTTTCCAACACTTGATTTTTAGTTAAGTTACAAAGTTGTTTGATAATAGTTTCTATGTCGTTTAATTGTATGATAGAATTCTCTACTTTAACTTCATCATAAACTCGAACATTTTGCTTGATACATGAAAGTGTTGTTGGTGTTCCAGCAACAGCAATTGTGTCAATACTTCTGGAATAATTGCCAACTATTTCAGAAAATATTTTCTTTGAATATTCCAGAGCATGTACAATTTCTTTTTCTATGGGGGGATAATTGCTAAAATATTTTTCTGTTAGAGAAACAACTCCTATGTTAAAGCTTTTCTTAAAATTAATCGAAGAAGGATTCCCATGAATAAACTCGGTACTGCCACCTCCGATATCAATTACATTATTCACCGAATTAATTTGGAAAGGGAAGATAGATCCGAGAAATGTTAAACGTGCTTCTTCATCTCCGGATATTATTTCAATATCCCAACCAAACAACTTGTTGATTTCATAAATGACCTCATTACTATTAGAAATTATTCTGAATACATTAGTTGCAACAATCAATACTTTTTCACAATTAAAACTTTCAATATGTTGTTTATAAAGACTTAGAACTGTTATCAAAGAATCAATTTTATCTCTTCTAAGTTTATCACCCAAGTTTATTCCTTCACTTAATCTTGGTGATTCGTAAAAATTGACTAAAGTTTTGATGTTGTTTTCTTTTGTATTGTATTCTGCAATAAGCAGCAAAATTGTATTTGATCCGATATCAATGGAAGCAATAGTCATATTTTTTTTTTATTTTTGAACAAATGAAATCATACATGAAGGATCTAAGTATTTTTTCGAAAACAGTTTTATTATTCACAACTATTTTTTTTACTATTTGGCTAGGAGGATATATAGCCCGTCAAATAGCTGTGTACCAACTATTTGAACCTGTTGAATTAAATCTTAAAACATTTTATAATTCTAATAATTTATCATCAGCAGTTTCTCTTTTAGTTCCGTTAATTATTTCAAATTTCATAACATACACGTGTTTTCTATTATTTTTTTTGACTTTTATAGTAACATCAAAATTAAATCTTAGAAGAAACGGCTGGTTATTTATTGTAACCTTGATAATAATTATCACAGCTCCATTTGAAATATACTTATCTTTGATTGATTATAAAATTATTAGACTTGGATTAACAAACATTAATGAATCAAATTTTATTTTAGAATTAACAAAAGAACGGCTTACAAAATTGAATAGTTTCTCTTTAATAGAAATATTTTCTTACTTGGCAATTATTTTTCTAGTACTCTTTAGACCTCTTCAAAAGTCGAATGAAAATTAAAGAAAAAGAATTCGAGACAATACTTCAAGACTTAAAACTGATTGCACAAGAACTTGGAGCAAAAGTAAGATTTGAGAGAGGGGATTTTAAGGGCGGTTATTGTATTGTGAAAGAAGATAAAACGATTGTCATAAATAAATTATCAACTCTGCAAAAAAAAGTAATGATCCTTACATCTGCATTAAAAGATCTTGGTATTGATGAGAAATATCTTCCTCCAAGAATTAGAGAAATAATAGAAGAGATTACTGAAAAATGATTAAGATACTTGTTATAAATGGTGTTAATCTTAATAAGTTAGGAAGCAGAGATAAAATGAATTATGGTTCTCTAACTTTAAATCAATTAAATTCTCTCATCAAAGAAGAATTTAATGAATTAGATTTTACTTTTTCCCAATCGAATCTTGAATACGAATTAGTTAATAAAATTAACGAAGCTTCCAATTACGATGGGATCGTAATTAATCCAGGAGGATTTACACATACCTCGGTAGCAATTCGCGATGCACTTGAGAATATAAAAATTCCAAAAATTGAAGTACACCTTTCAAATTTAGCGACTAGAGAAGAATTCAGGAATACATTACTAACAACTTCAAAATGCGATGGTTTCATTTCCGGTTTTAAGGAAATTAGTTTTCTTTCTGCTGTTTATACATTGACAAAACTTATTAAGAAAAATTGAATTAGATTTAAACACAATTATTGCGAATATATTTTTCTTCATCTATCTTAACTATTAGATTTTAAGGATAAAGCCATGAAAGATTTTGGACTAAAAAAGTTATACTACTCTATAAGTGAAGTTAGTAAGTTAGCCGGATTAGAGCAGTACATATTAAGATATTGGGAGACTGAATTTGAACAATTAAAACCCGGTAAGAATAGAGCCGGTAATAGAATTTATACAAACAAGGATATTAAACTGATTCTTCAGATAAAAAGATTATTACGTGAAGAAAAATATACTATTGAAGGTGCTAAAAAGATTTTAAGTGATCTTGTACTAGAACCTAATTTGCAAAACACACCAAATGAAAGTGAATCAAATAAACAAAAAATCGTTTCACCGCGTCCATTAAAAAAAGATTTAGAAGAGCTAAAGAACTTTTTACAATATTTACAGGCGGCAATGTAAAAACCGGAACGTAGCGCAGCCCGGTAGCGCACTTGAATGGGGTTCAAGGGGTCGCGGGTTCAAATCCCGCCGTTCCGACAATATACAAGGCACATAGAGAATGTGCCTTTTTCATAATTGACTAAAAATTTTAGGACCATGATGATTGATCTTACAGCTGACAAACCAAGATGTAATTGTGGAGTATTTGGATTTTATGGCGGTAAAGATGCAGCGATAACAACTTATTATGGTTTGTTGGCATTACAGCATAGGGGACAAGAAGCTGCAGGTATTGTAACGCTTTCAAAAAATGAATTAGGAAAATCAATTTTTAATATTCATAAAAGTTTAGGTTTAGTTTCTGAAATTTTCAATGATGAAAAAATTTTTGAAAATCATCTTTCAGGAAATGCAGCTATAGGACATAACAGGTACTCCACTACAGGAGCTTCTGATTCTTCAAAGAATATTCAACCATTTACTGTTAATTACCGATTAGGAAATTTAGCAATAGCCCATAATGGAAACTTAACGAATGCTAAATTACTTCGAGAAGAACTTGTGAACGATGGTGCAATTTTTCAAACTACAAGTGATACTGAAGTAATTTTACATTTAATTGCACGGAGTAAATTAGAAAATCAGATTGATCAGATCAAAGAAGCATTACAAAAAGTGCAAGGAGCCTATAGTATTGTCATTCTAACAAATGATAAACTAATTGGTGCGAGAGATCCGAACGGTTTCAGACCATTATGTATTGGAAAATTAAACGGTTCGTTCATCATTACTTCTGAAACATGCGCATTAGATATTAATTCAGCCATACTTATTAGAGATGTTGAGCCAGGCGAATTGATCATCATTGATCAAGCATCTTATCAATTAGGTGAGTTTAATTCGCAATTTATTTTTGATTATCGTGTTCAACCAAAACACTGCATTTTTGAGTACATCTACTTTTCACGACCAGACAGCAGAGTGTTTGGTTCTAATGTAGATAAGATGAGAAGAAAATTGGGAAAAGTACTTGCTCAAAAACATCCTGTTGTTGATAAGGATGGAGATAAAATAATTGTTATAAGTGTTCCTGATAGTTCGAATACCGCTGCAATAGGATTTCAAACACAATTAGCTAAGCAAGGAATTAATTCACGACTAGAAATTGGTTTAATCAGAAGCCATTATATAGGTAGAACATTTATTCTTCCTGGGCAAAAGGCAAGAGAAGTTGGTGTTAGAATTAAATTTAATACCGTTAAAGGTGTCTTGGAGAATAAAACCGTTGTTCTAATTGATGATTCAATAGTACGTGGGACTACATCAAAGCAATTAGTAAAATTATTGAGAGAAGCTAATCCAAAAGAAATACATTTAAGAATATCTTCTCCACCAATTATTAGTCCATGTTATTACGGAATGGATTTTCCATCTAAAGAAGAATTGATTGCAAACAAATTTAATAGCGATATAGAGGAAATAAGAAAATATCTTGAAGTTGATAGTCTTGAATATCTGACCATAGATGAACTACTCGAAGCAATGATTGACCATTCACCGGAAGATTTTTGTACAGCATGTTTTTCTGGAAAATATCCATTAGATGTTGATATGACTATTACAAAAGATATTTATGAAAGTTAATAATATATCCGATTGCAGATCATGAAAATAAACTATAAAGAGATTATACTTTTACCAAATTTAATAAGTTCATTCAGATTGCTGCTATTTGTTCCATTCCTATATTTATTTAATAATTATTCTTCAAACCAAAATGTTCGAATTTATATTTTCATATTAATTATTGTTGCTTTCATTTCTGATCTGCTGGATGGTTATGTAGCAAGAAAAACAAATTCAATATCAGAACTTGGAAAGATAATAGATCCGCTTGCAGATAAAATTCTTGTTGCTTTGATAATAATTAATCTTTATTTGCTAAATGAAATACCTGTGTTTTATTTCTGGATTGTAATAACAAGAGATATTTGCATCTCAGTAGGAGGAATTATTGTATCCAAAAAAATTGGGAAAGTATTATCTTCAAACTTACTCGGCAAGTTAACTGTATTATCAATCGGAATATTTATTATAACAACTTTATTAAATTCTAATCATTTCGATATTTTCTATAAATTAATATTAGTTATAAGTTGCGCTCTGTGTGTGACATCTTTAATTGGATATTTAATGAGAGCAATTGAAATGATAAAATGGAATAATAATGAAAATATTTCCAAACCAGACTCTTAATAAATTAAAAGAGGGTTTATCAAAAACTCGTAATAATCTTTTCAATAAGATATCTGAAGTAATTTCAAGAAAAGCAATTATAGACGATGATACATTTGATGAACTAGAAGCAATTTTACTTAGTAGTGATTTAGGGAGTGAACTTACAGAGAAAATAATCAGTAAAACACGCACTTCTTTATTAAACGTTAACGACAGATCTCTTGAAAGCATCAAAAATACTATGAAAGATGAACTATTAAGTATTTTTGATAGAGGTATTAATCCAAATTATCACTCAGAACTAGAAAAGTTCAAACCTTATATAATTTTAATTGTTGGTGTTAATGGGTCTGGCAAAACAACTACAATAGCAAAACTTGCTAATAAATATAAATTAGAAGGGAAGAAGGTTATAATTGCTTCTGCTGATACTTATCGTGCAGCCGCAAATGCTCAACTAAAGACATGGTCTAAACGAGTTGGTGTTGAAATTGTGGAAGTTAACTCAAAAGATCCATCTTCTGTAGTATTTGAAACTATAAATATTGCATTGAATAATAACTACGACATAGTTTTAATTGACACAGCAGGACGACTCCACAATAACAAAAATCTAATGCTGGAACTAACAAAAATTATTAAAGTAACTAATAGATTATTACACTATGCTCCTAATGATGTACTATTAGTTCTCGATTCTAACTCAGGTCAAAATATTATTTTACAAGTTGATGAATTTAATAAGAGCACAAAAATTTCAGGTTTAATACTCACAAAGTTGGACGGTACTGCTAAAGGAGGTGCAATTTTACAAATAGCTTCTCAAAATAAAATGCCTATCAAATATTTAGGAATTGGGGAGGCCATAGAGGACATTCAAGAATTCAATGCTGAGTTGTTTATAGATGCAATAATTAATTAAACAATAATGCAGTTTACATAATATACATTATGCGCATATATCAATATTCAAAAAAACCAGTTTTCGTTTTTCTCCCTAATTTTCCCGCATTTACCATTTTCTTAAGTAATGGGCATGGTCGGTATTTAGAATCATTAAATCCCTCATATAATACTTCCATTATAGCCAGACATACATCTAATCCTATGAAGTCAGCTAATGTTAAAGGGCCCATTGGATGATTCATTCCTAATTTCATAACGATATCAATATCTTCAGCTTTTGCTACTCCTTCATATAAAGCAAATATGGCTTCATTTATCATTGGCATCAAAATTCGATTAGAAATAAATCCAGGATAATCGTAAACCTCCACTGGTTTTTTATTAATTTTTAATGTTAATTCGTAAATGGTTTTAAATGTTTCATCAGATGTAGAATATCCTCTTATCAATTCAACTAATTGCATAACTGGAACAGGGTTCATGAAATGCATGCCTAAGAATTTATCACTACGAATATTTTTACCTAATTCAGTTATTGAGATTGAAGATGTATTTGAAGCTATGATACAATTATTATTTAATAAATTATCTAATTCCTTTAATATCAATAATTTAGCTGGTTTATTTTCATATATTGCTTCTATTGTAAGATCAACATTTCTATCAATATTTTTATGCCCAATTATAGGAATAACATTACTTAGAAAGCTACTTTTTTGTTCAGAAGTTATTGAACCTTTCTTAATCTGCCTATCCATGTTATTATTAATGGTACTCAATCCTCTTTCAAGAAAAACTTGCTCCGAATCAACTAAAAAAACTTTAAATCCATATTGTGAAAAAACATGAGCTATACCACTGCCCATTGTCCCTGCACCAATTACTGCAATCTTATTAATCGTACTCATATTTAGCCTTTTATTATTTTATATAAAGTATGCTGTACGAAAACAGAGGTGTTCTTCTATGAAGCTACTTCAAAGGAAAGACAACATTTCAATTTACCACATGGACCACTAAGTTTTCCCATGCTAGAAAGAAGGTTTTGTTCATTAGCTAACTGTGTAGATATCCTCTTAAAACTAGATAAGAAGGATATACAGCAATATTCTCTGCCGCACGTTCCTACTCCACCAACTTTTTTAGCTTCATCTCTAACTCCAATCTGCCTTAATTCAATTCTTGTTTTAAATTCCGCTGCTAATTCTTTTGCTAATTCTCTAAAATCAACCCTTCCATCTGAAGTATAAAAGAAAAAAAGCTTTTTACGATCAAATTGATAATGAATACTGACAAGTTTCATATTTAGACTGAATTTATCAACAGAAGTCCTGAAAAACGGAACTGCTTTTTCTTCATCTTGAATATTTTTCCTTACTCTTTCAAGATCTTCCACAGAAGCTTTTCTAACCACACTAGGTAGATAATCGTCATACAATCCTAAATATTGTCTCTTAAGTTTTACCATTTCACCAATTAACTTAACCTGAGCAACTTCTATAGAATCATTATTTTGAACAATAATGAAATCTTCAGGATAAAGATTGACATCTAAAATAGCGGGTATTTCTACAAAACAATTATTTAATAATCCACTGCAAGAAATTTCAACAATATTCCTATTATCAGTTATTATTTTATCACTGTAACAAATTCCACAAGCGAAACATGAACTGACATTAATATGCCTGGCATTGATGTTATTAATTACAATAGATTCAATAAGGGAATTGTTAATAGAATTATGCTGATTATCATCTGTTGGAATAATTGCAGGTTGAGTGTATTTAGGATCTATATGAAACAAAACTTATTTCCTAATTGATATAGAAGCTATTTCAAATATAAGATTAAGACATACTACATTCAAGTTGATGTTTTTATCTTCACATTCTTCGATTTTATCAATTGAATCAAATATATTCCAAACCATTGTCTGATTAAATCTCTCATTAAATTTTTCAAGTGTTTCCTTATAATCCTCAAAAAAGTATTTCATTAAAGAATATTTGTTTCGCACTACATCATTTAACCATACTTTAATAAGTCGAGTAATTATTTTTATTGAACCATTCGGGCTTTGTTTCGAGATAAGATTAAGTTCTCTATATGCTAGATTATATTTTTTGCCAAGTGAATACCTCAAAAACGATATTGTTTTTTCAAGTAAAAAATTAAAATCAGTATTCAGTAAGCTAAGTGCAGAAGTAACTGACCCTTCTGAAAAACTAGATATTTTAGCAGCTATTTCTTTTCCAATAGAAAAATATAGTATAAGTATACCTCTAATGAATTCAGCAGATAAAGGTTCGAAATTAATCTGCCAGCAACGTGATTGAATAGTTGGTAAAAGTTTATCTTTATTTGAGGTTAATAGAATAAATATTATACCATCCGGCGGTTCTTCTAAATTTTTTAATAATGCATTTTGAGCTTGATCGTTCATCAAATGTGCATCTTCAATAATTACAAATCGATATTCAAGTTCTTCTATTGCAGTATTAACAAATTTTGTTATCTCTCTAATACTATTTATTTTAATATTGTTGGCATCTTCAATAAATATTTTATGATAAGGATTATTAATTTTTTCCCCAATTTCATCTGTTATAGTTAATAAAACTTCTTTAGATAATTTTTCTGTTGCATTATCATCCCCTGTTTCCCCTTTCCCTCTTGGAAGTGGTATTATTAATTTCAAGTATGGTTCTTGTAACGAAGAGATTTTACGATAAATAATATCTGACTTTGTTTGATCTAATTTCTGATTTAAGATATTTGCGAATTGAATTGCGGTAAAAAACTTCCCTATACCATCATGTCCACAAAAAAGAAAGGCGTGTGGTACACGCCTAGATTCACAAATTTTAGCTAAAATTTCTTTAGCTTTTATCTGTCCTGGTATTTCATCCCATAACTGGTTCATTCTTTTGCCAAATATTACGACTTAAATTCGTCATCATCACTGTAAAAGAAATCTTCATCACTTGGGTAATCTGGCCATATATCTTCGATTGTCTCATAAGGTTCATCCGAATCTTCTAACTCCTGCAAATTTTCAACTACTTCAAGCGGAGCTCCAATTCGTTCTGCGTAATCTATTAATTCTTCCTTAGTAGCCGGCCACGGAGCGTCATCTAGATAAGATGCTAATTCGACGGTCCAAATCATTGTCAATTCTCCTGAAATGGTTTATTATTTTTTGACAACTTCAAAAATATTTACATCATCATAAATAAAATTTCGTGGATCTAATGCGATACCATTATGTCTTACTTCGTAATGAAGGTGGGGACCTGTAGACAGTTTCCCTGAATTTCCAGAGGTTGCGATTAAATCTCCTCTTTTTACTTTTTGCCCTTGCTTTACATGTATTCCATCTAAGTGAGCATATATAGTTCTATAACCATAACCATGTTCAATTTCTAATGTAAGTCCATAACCACTTCTCCATCCAACAAAATCAACAGTTCCACCACCCGGACAATATACTTTTGTTCCTATATCAGTAATAAAATCAATACCGTTATGCATTCTCATAATCTTAAGAATTGGATGAAATCTCATCCCGAAATCATCAGCCTGAGTTCCTTCACAAGGTCTTATTGCAGGAAGTGCATCATACATTTTTTCGTTTTCTTTTAATGTCTTTTCTATTTCTTCATAGTTATTTTTCTCTAGTTTTACTTTAAGTGATATTTTATTTACAAATGCATCAACATCTTCAAGATAGTTATCAATTTTACTTACACTTGATGTTTTAATCGGTTCAAAAATACTTCCGCCAATACCATAAGAGTTTTGATCGGTTTGAAGGGGTTCTAGATTTGCTTTTAGTCTTAAATCATGACTCTGATTTGAAATTGCTGATATTCTCTCATCTAACTGTTTGTAATTTTCTAATAGGTTATCAAATTTTTCTCTAAGAAGTGTATTGCTCTTTTTAAGCATTTTAACTTCAGAATCGGGATTGATAAATTCATTGAACACCATAAAGATGCCAAACATAAAGAAAGACACCAATACAGAGAAAAATAAGACGAGAAATACAAATTTCTTATAGAAACTGTGTATTTCTACGAATTTCAGCTTAGTCTTTGAAAAGTAGTAAAATTTTTTCATATCAAATTAGGGTGCGAAGATAATAAATGATCTCCCTGTAGTCAAGAAATAAAAACCGGAACAATATTATTCAAAATCATGCTCAAAATAATCTATTGCCCGATTCATTTCCTCATTTTTTAACTGAATTTTTTGGGTAATTCTATCTTGTAAAACTTTAGCTGCATCATAACCATAATGTTTAAGTAGATAATTGAGAGCAATTATTTCAGAGATAACCGTAATATTCTTACCTGGTATAATTGGTAACTTCACGTATGGTATTTCAATATCCATTAATGTAGTAAAAGAGTCGTCCAAACCGGTTCTTGTATATTCTGTTTGATCATTCCAAACTTCTAATTCAATCATAACCTCTAATCTTTTTTGAAATCGTATGGCTCTGACTCCAAACATACTTTTTATATCTATTATTCCAATACCGCGTAATTCCATAAAATGTTTTACTAGATCCGTACCGGAGCCCATTAGAATGCCTTCACCTTTTTTAGTCAGGATTACAACATCATCAGCAACTAATCTATGGCCTCTTTCAACAAGATCGAGTGCAACTTCACTTTTACCGATTCCTGAATTACCTACAAACAACATTCCCACTCCATAGACATCAACAAAAGATCCGTGAATTGATAAGCGCGGTGCGAACTGATCGTCTAGAAAATCTGTAATAAGGTAAAATAATTTTGTTGTTGAATAACCTGAACCGAAAATTGGTGTTTTATATTTATTAGCTAACTGAATCATCTCGGGAGTTGGAGAATTATCATTTGTAATTATTAGGCAAGGTATATTGTATTTAAAAAACCTATCAAGTGATTTTACCCTTTCTGCTTCAGAAAGATTAGATAGATAACGCATTTCTGTATTACCAAAAACTTGAACGCGGTTATGCGAAAACAATTCCAGAAAACCAGCTAATGGAAGACCTGGTCTATGTAGATTAGGTTCTTTAATAAGTCTTTCAAGACCAACCTGATCGTTTAGTAGTTTGATCTTGAATCTATCTTTTGTGCTTTTGTAGAAAAATTCTACAGTGATATTTTCTTGTTTAGTAATATTTTTTTCATCAACTTTCATTTTTTGGCCTTGTTAAGCGCTTAGTTTTTATTTTTCTTAATTGTTTTCTAATTTTCTCTATCGCCATTGGAATTGATTTTTCAAACTCATTACTTTCTGTGGTAACTGTTATTATTTTCCCCGGGATTCTAACTGTGATTTCTGAAGTTTTAATGCTATCCTTCAAATGTGTGAAACTCAATATAACTTTTACATCTAAAATCTGATCATTAAATTTTTCTAAGGATTTTACTTCTTCGCGGATAAAATCTTTTAATGAATCTTTAGCTTTAAATTTACGGGATGTGATTCTAATATTCATAGCGTCTCCTTTAAGATTTTGGATGTGCTTTTTTGTATGATTTCTTTAATCTCTCGATACTAACGTGGGTATAAATTTGAGTTGTTGAGAGATTTTCATGACCTAAGATTTCTTTCACTGCCATAATATCTGCTTCCCTATCAAGCATATGTGTTGCAGCACTATGCCGTAATATGTGAGGACTTTTTTTATCTATATCAGTAACTAGCGACAAATAATGCTTTACAATATTATAAACCGAGTGACGAGAAATTCTTTCTCCGGATTCGTTCTTAAATAATGGCTCTGATCCGTTGGATGAAGATGTACTTTTAAAATACTCTTTTAGTACAACAGCTGATTTCGATCCTAAAGGAACAATTCTAACTTTCGATCCTTTGCCCAATACTCTTATACTCATACTATGAAAATCAATGTCTGCAAAATTGAGAGAACATAATTCAGAGACACGAAATGCACATCCATATAGTAATTCAAGTATTGCTTTTATCTTAATTGATGATTCGTCCTTCTTTTCATCCAGTAATCTATAAATTTCTAAAAAAGAGTCAAGACTAATTATTTCCGGTAATTTTCGTTTTACTTTTGGATTAGGGATTTTTGATATGGGATTATTTTCGATAAGATCATTTCTTAGTGCAAAATTAAATAATCTTCTTAAGGCAGAAAGTTTTCTGGATATTGTGCTTTTCGTGACTCCCTTCTCACTAAGGTTTATTACAAAATGCCGGATTGTCTTTTCAGTTATCAGATTGAACGATGAGATTTCTCTATCATTACAAAATTTGATAAATTCATTTAGATCTCGAGTATAAGCATCAATTGTATTTTGTGATGCGCGGCTTACACCGGAAAGTTCGGACAGCATTTGAGTTAATATTTCTTTAATCCCGAGCTGGATCATTTATAACCGGGTTGTTAGTTTATTATTAAAACTCTTCTTCAGATGTCTCTACTGTTTCTTCCTCTTCTTTAGGTTTTGGCATTGTCCAACTTGCAAAGTCACAATCGGGATATTTATTACAACCGTAAAATATTTTTCCGCGTTTGGTTCTTCTCGTTATTACTTCACCATCACTGCATTTGGGACACTTTAGACCAAGTGTTACAACTTTTGTGAAATCACAATCCGGATATTTTTCACATCCGATAAATCTTCCAAATTTTCCTTCTCTAAAAACTGTTTTTGATCCGCATTTAGGACAAATTTCACCAGTCTCTTCTGGTGCACCTCCGTTTGGTGCAAAATCTTTAAGCGATTTTATATTCTTGCATTCAGGATAATTTGTACAAGCCAAAAACTTTCCAAAGCGGCCCATTTTAATATCCATATCCGAACCGCATTTATCACATTTTATTTTTTCAAGATTTGATTCTACTTCAGCAAGTGTTTTGGAAAACGGTTCATAAAAATCATTTAATACTTTTAGGTAACCGATTTCTCCATCTGCAATGAGATCAAGCTCCCCTTCCATCTGAGCCGTAAAGTTCACGTTAAAAATATTTCCAAAATTCTTTACTAAAATCGTATTTACTTTTCTGCCAAGTTCTGTAGGAACTAATTTACGGTCTTGTTGCTCTACATACTTGCGGTCTATAATTGTCCCCATTATCATGGCATAAGTACTGGGGCGACCGATACCATTACTTTCCAATTCTTTAATCAGAGAACTTTCGGTATATCTTGGAGGCGGTTTTGTAAAATGTTGATTCGGAGTCAACTCTTGTAAATTCATCTTCTGATTTAATTCTAATCCGGCTGGAATTAATCCGCTGTTTCCATTCTGATCATTACTGTCTTCCAGATCTTCATCATAAAGAGTTAAGAATCCATCAAACAAAATAGTTGTGCCGGAACTTCTGAAGACATATTCATCAGCCGCAATACTAACAGTGGTAGTTTCCAAACGTGCTGATTCCATCTGGCATGCAATAAATCTTTTCCAAATTAACTCATAGATTTTGAATTGAGCTTCATCTAAATATTCCTTTACAAATTCTGGTGTATATTTTAGTGATGTAGGTCTGATAGCTTCGTGAGCGTCTTGAGCATTCTTTTTATTTTTAGATTCATAACCTTTTGCTTTTTCCGGTAAATAATTTTGACCGTACTTTTCTGAAATAAAACCTCTCGCTTCTGATACAACATCTTCACTTAATCGCATAGAATCCGTTCTCATATATGTAATTAATCCGGTTGTTCCTTCACCACCAAGATCAATTCCCTCATATAGTTGTTGTGCCAGCATCATGGTTCTTCTTGGACGATAACGAAGTTTGCGTGAGGACTCTACCTGTAGACTACTGGTAATAAACGGTGGATAAGGATTTCTCTTGCTCTCTTTTTTTGTAAGATCACTGATTGCATAATTATTTTTTGATCTTAGAGTTTCCGCAATTTTATTTGCTAACTCAGCTCCGGAAATTGCAAAGTTGGTTTTTAAGAATTCCTCCCAATCTCCTTCAGTCATTTGTGGTCTTGGAGGAACTTTAATTTGCTTTCCATTAACCTCATATAACTTTGCTTTTATTTCTTCGCCTTTTTCGGTTTTAAAAACTGCTACTATAGACCAATATTCTGTTGCAACAAACTTTTCAATTTCATCTTCGCGCTCACAGATCAATCTCAATGCAACTGACTGCACTCGTCCCGCAGAAAGCGAACTTCCGTATGCTTCAATAACTGCTCGCCATAAAAACGGACTAACTTGATAACCAATAATTCTATCCATAACACGGCGGGCTCTCTGAGAGGTGACGAGATGATCATCAATTTTAATGGTATGATTTAAAGCTTCATTAACAGCTTTCTTTGTAATCTCATTGAACATAACACGTTCAATTTTTTCTTTCTGTGCATCGGTTAAAATATCAACAACATCTTGCGCAATAGCTTCACCTTCACGATCAGGATCGGTTGCGATATAAATTTTATTGGATTTTCCGGCTAATGATCTGATCTTCTTAATCACATCACCTTTACCGCGGATATTTACAAATTTCGGTTCAAATCCGTTTTCTAAATCGATCCCGAGTTTTGTCTTTGGTAAATTTCTGATATGTCCAACAGTTGCTTCAACAATATAATTTTTACCGACGTACTTATTTATAGTTTTTGCTTTGGAAGGCGACTCCACCAGTATAAGATCTTTACTCATTATGAATTACCTTTTAATTGACAGTATCTGAAGAGTATAATGTTAATCTGCTTCCAGGTAAAATACCGGATTCATATTCAACCAAAGATAAAAGAATTATCCAGTTGATTTCTCTTCTGGAAACTCTACTCTCAGGAAACATTGTTATTTGATCTAATATCAGTTCCAGATTCTCAGCATCTAATAAACCTACATTTAATAAGTGCATTATGTAGTTATAATTTTCTAAACCTAATATTTCTTTTTCAAGTTCCGATAATAAGCGAATACTTTTACTATTTAAATTTTCTTTATTAGTCTCAACTGTTTTTCTCGTTAATATTTTATCATAGACTAAACTAAATGCGATCCCTAATGTTTTCTTGTCGAATTTTTTATTCTTCATCAATTTACTATTTATATCTTCCATCGAAGAATTATTGCTCAATCCTTCTAATATTTTCGCTAATACTTCAACAATTTTGCCGGTCATGTTTTTTCTACTAATCCTTTAGAAAGATTTTGTAATTTTTGCACAAGAACATCTTCAACTTTTTTCATCTTTTTTCTTTTTGCTAAAGTAACGTCATCATAACCTGCCATATGAAGGATTCCATGAATTACTAATCTTAATATTTCATTGTTAAGTGTTACATGATACTTCTTACTGTTCTCAAGAGCATCATCAATAGAAATAAAAATTTCGCCGTCTAAATTATTCCTTTCATTCGAATAATCAAAGGTGATTATGTCGGTGTTGTAATTATGATTCAAATATTTTTTGTTTATTCCCAGTATCGTTTCAGATGGAACAAAATTTATTTCAAGTACAGATACATTGATTTCAAGTTCATTACATAATAGTACAACTATTCTATGCAACGATCTTTTATTTATTTTAATTCCCTTCTCAGTGTATATAAATAAATTCTTCACGTTCTTTTTACTCTGTTGGATATATTACTTTGAAAACCCGCTTAACTTCTCAGCTTCGTCGAATAATGAAGCTGCTTTCTGAAATTGATGATCTGATTTTAACAAAGTTAAATACCAGCCGTTATTCTTAAAGAGATCACGCGCAATAAATGCTTTTAATCTTTGTCTAATATTTTCTTTATCCTCTTCATAACCTTTAGCATCATATTTCACTTTTAGTGATTCCGCATACTTAACAAAACTTTGCATCTGTTCATTACTGATCTGAAATTCATTTTCGAACTTTCTAAGATCACTGGAGTATTTTTCTCTGAGTACTGTGCCGTCTTTATCAAGAAATTTTCTTACAAATTGATAGTAAACATTATTCTTTCTTAACTCTGCGGAATAATTGGAAACTGTACCGGGTTCTACAATATAATCCGGAGTGATACCGCCGCCGCCGTATACAGTACGTCCGTTCTTAGTCTTAAATTTTGGTTTAGTAGAATCCTTTTCTGTTTTGTGATCAACATTATCTCCTTCAGTTTCTTGTCTATCCATTACCTCTTCATAGTATTTATTCTTGTCTTTATAATCTCTCTGAATTTGTCTTCCCGAAGGTGTAAAATATTTTGCAATTGTTATTCTAACTGCAGAGCCGTCTTTTAATTGTATTGGTGTTTGCACAAGACCTTTTCCAAAAGTTGTTTCACCAACAATTAAACCTCTATCCCAATCCTGCACAGCGCCGGATACAATTTCGCTCGCTGATGCAGAACCGCGATTTACTAAAATTATTAACGGAATTTTTTCATATGGATAAGATCTTCCGGCATGATATTCTTCGCTTGATTGTTTTGATCTACCTTTATTATAGACAATCATCTTATTGCCATCTATAAATAGATCAGCGACATTAGATGCTTGTACTTCATATCCGCCGGGATTATTCCTAAGATCGAGCACTAATCTCTTCATTCCTTTTGATGTAAGATCCTGGAGCGCATTTACCATCTCTTCAGTTGTTGTTTCTGAAAAGCGTGTAAGATTTATATAACCCGTTTCGTTATCATACATTAATGAAGCATCAACAGAAAATAAATTTATTTTATCACGTGTAACTTTAAATGTTGTTACTAATTTCGAACTTGGTCTGAAAATAGTCAGATCCACATTTGTTCCTTTACTGCCGCGTAATTTTTTTATTACATCTTCGTTTTTCCAGCCGATACTACTTTTACCATCTATCTTAACAATACGATCGCCTGAAATAATTCCTACCATTTCACTCGGTCCGTTTGTAATTGGTGATACAACAGTGATCGTATCATTTACAATTTGAAACTCAACACCGATTCCCTCAAAATTTCCTCTGAAAGATTCTTCTTCGGCAGTTTGATCTTTTGCAGAGATATAAACTGTGTGCGGATCTAAACCGCTGAACATTCCTTTAATTGCATCTTCCGTTAATTTTTTCGAATCAACTTTATCTACATAATAATCTTCAGTGAATTCCATTACATCGCTGATCTTCTTTAGCTGCTTTTTACTTTCAGAAAATGAAACGACATCGCTCAGTTTCAAACCGATAAATAAACCTAAAAGCAATCCAACAATTATGTACGGAAGATGCTTACTTATATTTTTCATTATATCCTTTACTTTTGGGGACGCATTTGTGGGAATAAAATCACATCGCGGATGGATGGTTGATTTGTTAGAAGCATAATTAATCGGTCAATCCCAACTCCAAGTCCGGCGGTTGGCGGCATTGCATATTCAAGTGCACGCACAAAATCTTCATCAATCTGATGAGCTTCTTCATCACCGGCTTCTTTCATTTTTGCTTGATCTTCAAATCTGGTTCGCTGATCAATCGGATCGTTTAATTCTGTGAACGCATTACATATTTCACGACCGAGAACAAATCCTTCAAATCTTTCAACAAGTCCTTTTCTCGATCTGTGTTTTTTTGCAAGTGGTGAAAGTTCTACGGGATAATCTGTTACAAAAGTTGGTTGAATTAATGTCGATTGAATTGTTACTTCGAAAAGAAGATCAATCAATTTACCTTTGTTTTCTCCGCCTTCCATTTCAACATTTTTTGTTTTCAATAATTTTATCAACTCTTCATTTGATGCTAGAAGAACATCAATACCAACTTTTACTTTTAATTCATCAACCATGGAAATTCTTTTCCACGGTGGATTGAAATTGATTTTGTTTCCTTCAATTTCAAATTCTGTTGTGTTAAAAACATTTTTAGCAATATTAGAAACCATATTTTCTACGAACGACATCATCCAGAAATAATCTTTGTATGCAACGTACAGCTCAAGCATTGTGAATTCCGGATTATGCGTTTTATCCATTCCTTCATTGCGGAAGTCTTTTGATATCTCATAAACTCCGTCAAATCCTCCAACGATCAAGCGTTTCAAATAAAGTTCATCTGCAATTCTAAGATATAGGTCTATATCAAGAGCATTGTGGTGAGTAGAAAATGGACGGGCTGTAGCGCCTCCGTATAACGGCTGTAGTATCGGCGTTTCAACTTCAACTAATCCGTTTTCATCTAAATATTTTCTAATCTCGGTTACAACTTTCGATCGTGTTTTAAAAACCGATTTAACTTCCGGATTTAAAATTAAATCCAGATAACGCTGGCGGTAACGCATTTCTTTATCAGCAAACTGATCATGCACAACTTTATTTCCGCTTTCATCAGTTGTCTCTTTCGGAATTGGAAGCGGTCTCAATGATTTTGACAGAAGAGTAAACGACTTAGAATGAACCGAAATTTCTCCGGTCCTTGTTTTAAAAACAAATCCTTCTACTCCAACTATGTCGCCAATATCAAGAAGCTTAAATACTTCGTAAGATTCTCCAACGTCGTCTTTCTTTAAATAGATCTGAAGCTTACCGTCTTTATCCTGAATGTGTGCGAAAGATGCTTTTCCCATTCTGCGTATAGCCATAATTCTTCCGGCAACTTTAACATCTTTGTTCTCATACTTTTCAAAATTGTTTTTGATGCTTTCCGAATAATTATCAACTTCAAAACTGTAAGCAAACGGCTGAATACCTTTTGACAGCAATTCTCTCAACTCGTCATGTCTTCGTTGTATGAGCGCATTAGGATCTAATTCTTGATTTATTGGTTCCAATATTCCTCCAAAATTATCTTCCTTAAAATATTTTACGAATTAATTTCTAATAAAATTTACGAGACGGTGACAAACATTATCCTCTATATAATTTGCAAGTGCCGGCGGAACTAAATAATTATTGACCAGCATAGAAAAAACAAGCTGCTCGCCGGAAACTGTTTTTAAATAACCAGAAAGTGCGGAGACATTATTGTTGTATCCGGCTTTAGCTCTAACGTTGTTTTCAGCAGAAGTTTTTTTCATTCTGTCAATTAATGTCCCATCAACTCCTGCTATCGGTAATGATTCATAAAATTGTAAGAACTCATCGCTCTTATTCATGTATGATAAAAGATTTACAATCTGCCTTGGCGTTACCAAATTTAATCTTGATAAACCTGAGCCGTCTGCCATTACCATATTCTCCGGATTAATTCCCATCGTATTAAAAAAATCATTGCACGCTTTAACTCCGTTTTCTATTGTACCGAAATTGTAAATCTCAAGACCAATTGTTTTGAGAATCTGTTCTGCATAAAAATTATTGCTGTTCTTATTTAATTCTTTAAGGATCATTTTTAACGGAACAGATCTGTGTGTAAAGATCGGAGTAAGATCATCGGATGGAATATTTTTTTCTGCACTGTCAATTCCGCCAATCCTTCCTTTTATAATAATTCCCTTTTGTTCTAACACTTCTTTAAGAACTGTTAGGAAGAACATTGTAGGATCAGTTATTGAAACATGCTCGCTAATCGGTTTGGAATCTTTTTTAATATTGCCGGTTACACTAATTAGATTTGTCCCGCGCAGTCTGCGAACGGAAACAGATTGTTCCGAATTCTCATCAACAGTAATTACTTTTGGCGCAAGCTGAACAAATTTAGTATCCGGAATAATAGAAATTTTTGCCGGATAATTAATTTCGCTTGGATCAATCTTTATTTCAATACTGTTATCGTCAAAACTTAAAGCGCCGCTCGGAGCTTCGAACCAGCTTGATTCGTAATCAAGCGTCCAACCTTTTCCGAGTCCTACATTATCGAAGTAAGAATCATCGCCGTAAATATTTCCTGTTATTGCCCAGATACCTCTTGCTTTAAGCGAGTCAGCCCAATCTTCAAAAATTTTTGTCCGCGAACCTTCATAAAACCGGTTTGATATTGTAGGATCTCCAGAACCTTGTATGATCAAATCTCCTTTAAGTAAACCTTTTTCGATATCTCCGTTCACGTAAAAATTTGTTTCATAAGTGAAATCGGAACCGAGCAGAATTATTGCAGCAGCGCCTGTAAATAATTTCATGTTAGAAGCAGGAATAAAAAGTTTATCGGCGTTCCGTTTGTAAATTACCTCTCCTGTCTTCAAAGATTTTATCATTACACCCCAAACAGCATCGCTGAAATTCTTATCGTTGAAATAATCATCAAGTTGATCACGTAATTCTAAGAGAGAATTTAAACTTTGTCCGCTCTTCTTTTCATTTAATGAATCTTTCTGCTGTGAGAATAGAATTGAGGTGAAGACGAGCAGAACAAGAAATATTTTACTTACCGTATTTATCATAAATATTTTTTATCTCTGGTTGAGATAATTTTCTATAACCGCCTTTTGGAATTCCTTTTACTGTAAATCCGCCGAAACTTTCCCGGTCTAAATCATCTACAAAATATCCGAGCGCAAGAAACATATTTTTTACAAAATGATTTCTTCCTTCAACTGTTGTTACAACCAATTTGTCGTAACGGTTTTGTGAGACAAATTTAATTGCTTCAAAACGGCTTCTTCTTCTATCAAGAGAAATTCCTTTGAGCAGCTTAAGTTTATCTTCTTCTTGAAGCGGTTTATTCAAAGTTACTTTGTATTCCCGCGGAACATGATTGCTCGGATGAGTAAGAAAATTTGTAAAATCGCCGTCGTTAGTTAAAAGAAGAACGCCGGTTGTGTCGTAATCCAATCTTCCCACGGGAAAAATTTTTTGGTTTGTATCTATAAGATCAAGAACGGTCTTTCTTCCTTTATCATCATCCGTTGAAGTGATAATTGCTTTCGGCTTGTTCAAAAGGAAATAAACTTTCTTCTGCGGTTTTATTTTTTCTCCGTCTAAGGCAATTTGATCAGTCTCAGGATCAAGAAAGAAAGCAAGATCAATAACAGTTTTTCCGTTTACCTGAACTCTGCCTTCTAGAATAAACTCTTCGGATTTTCTTCTTGATGCAATCCCGCACTCGGAGAGAAACCTATTCAATCGTATTTTCATTATCTTCTTCTAATTCTGATTCTATTTCGCTGTCTCGCTCAAGCTCAGACTGTAATTCTTCTTCTTCAGCTTTTTCTTCCAAACCGCTCATCATTATTCTTCGTTTCTGTTCAAGGAAATCTTCATCTTTCATTATCTCTTCAATCTCACGCGGTTTTGGCAAATCGCTTATCTGTTTCAATCCAAAATATTTTAAAAATTCATCGGTAGTTACATAAAGAAGAGGACGGCCGACAGTCTCTGCTCTTCCGGCAATAGTAACAAGATTTTTTTCCAATAAAGTATTGAGAGTATAATCCGAATTCACACCGCGTATTGATTCCAATTCCGGTTTAGTAAGCGGCTGTTTGTACGCTATCATTGCAAGCGTTTCAAGTGAAGCGGGACTTAATCTTCTTTTTGTTTTTTCTGTTGAGAGATATCCAACATACTTTGCATGGTCCGGTTTTGTTGCGTGGATATAACCGTGTGCGATCTTCAAAATTGTAAATGCAATTCCGTTCTGATCATATTTTATATTTAACTCATCAACGGTTTTTTCTATATCATCTTCAGTGATTTCACTATCCGATCCGTCAATTTCTTTGATCGCATTAATAATTTCAAGCGGAGTCAACGGATCATCTGAAGCAAAGATCAATGCTTCAATAACCGAGTTGTAAATATTATCCATTTGCTAATCCATAAATGATAAAATCATTTAGTTTATTTGATGCACGCAAACCAATCTTACCTGCTTTAACCATTTCCAGCATTGCAATAAAAGTAACTACAATTTTAATTTTTTCACGCAGATCAATCATTAATTCAAGAAAACCAATTTGATTATTTTCTCCGAGTTTTGCGGAAATATAATCCATCTGCTCGTCAATCGTTATATTCCACTTTTTAATTTGATGAACCGGTTCAGCAGGTTTATCAAGTAAAACTTTTTTGAATGCTTTTATCAAATCATAAATTGTAATATTCTTAAGAAGAACACCGTAATCTGTTGTCGTTTGTTTCGGATCTTCATCAAAATTACTGCGGTAATTATATTTTCTCTGGTTCGCTTCCATATAAGAAAGTTCTTCCGACATCTCTTTATATCTTTTGTACTCAAGAAGCGCTCTAACCAATTCAGCACGCGGATCAACTTCTTCCCCTTTCTCATCAATTTCTTTGGGCAGCAGCATTCTAACTTTAATCTGCATCAGCGTAGCAGCCATCAAAATAAAATCACCGGCGACTTCAAGATCGAGTTGTTCGAGAAGATGCAGATATTCCATAAACTCTTTCGTAATCTTTGAGATTGGTATATCATAAATATCCAATTCATCTCTTCGAAGAAAGAAAAGAAGCAGATCAAGCGGACCTTCAAAATCTTGTAAACTTATTTTATACACATTAACCCATTTTCATTTTTTGATGAACTTCGTTCATTGTCTGCTGTGCAATTACTTTAGCTTTTTTCTCGCCGTCATTCAAAACATCTTTAACAAGATTAAAATTCTTCTCGTAAGTTTTTCTTTTTTCAAGTATCGGCGCCAATATTTGATTGATCTTTGAAGCGCAATTTAATTTACAATCAACGCAGCCGAGCACGCCGCTTCTGCAGTCTTTTTCAATTAGCGGAATTTCTTCCGGATTAAATTTTTTGTGATAAGTAAATACCAAACAGACTTCCGGTCTTCCCGGATCGTTCTTTCTTAATTTCTGCGGATCGGTTACTGCTTTACGCAATTTTTGTTTTACTGTTTCAGCATCATCAGAAAGTAAAATTACATTGCCAAGCGATTTGCTCATTCTATGACCGTCTAAACCCGGCAGGCGCGCAAAGTTTGTTACCATTCCTTCAGGTTCAGGAAATACCGGATCATTAGGAGCGTACTGCGTATTAAATCTTCTTGCAATTTCACGAGTGATCTCGATATGCGGAAGCTGATCTTCACCAACAGGAACTGCATCGCCTTTGTATAACAAAATATCCGCCGCTTGAAGTACCGGGTAACCGAGATGTCCGTAAACTAAATTCTCAATATTCAGATCGCGCACTTGCTCTTTAACTGTAGGATTTCGTTCAAGCCGTGCTTTTGTGATCAGCATAGAAAAAATTAAAAACAGTTCAGTATGCTCTTTGATCTGCGATTGCCTGAACATCGGCGATTTTTCGGGATCCAAACCTGCTGAGAGCCAATCTGTGACCATTTCAAGTGTGTTCTGGTAGATCTCTTCGGTAGATAGATCAGTCGTTAAAACATGATAATCTGCAACAAGATGATAATTCTGATATTCATCCTGAAGTTTTATCCAATTTTCCAAAGCGCCTACATAATTGCCTAAATGCAATTTGCCTGTAGGACGCATTCCGCTAAGAATTCTTTTCTTTGCCATAATAGGATTTTATTGAAATTTAATTAGATGTGCAATAATAATGAAAAATTAGTTCAATTTACGATTGGAACAGGTACTGTTTCCATGATTCATCTAAACGTCCCGCGTTATTCCTAATAAACATTATATGGTTAGGTGCATACGGTTTAATTTTCATTTTCAAGTGAGCTTCATCAGGAGTGCGGTCTCCTTTTCGATTATTACAAGGAAGACAAGCCGCAACAAGATTTTCCCATGTATCATCTCCGCCTTTTGATCTTGGAACAACATGATCAAGCGTCAACGGAAGATCGGCTCTGCCGCAATATGCGCATTTATGTCCGTCACGTTTCATAATATTTCTTCTGGTTAGAATAATTTTTTTGTAAGGTAATTTTATATAATCATTAAGCCGGATAATACTTGGCCATGGGAAAGCTTTGTAAACTGTATGAATGCTTTTTTTTTCGTTATTAACTACAAGTTCTGCCTTACCGAGAAAGATAAGGACAACAGCTTTTTTTACATTGCAGATAGTTAGCGGTTCATAGCTTTGATTGAGGAGTAAAACTTTAGCGTTAAGTGATCCATTTGTTCCGAATTTCCGTTCGAAGACTTACCTCCAATTATAAAACGATTTATTGTTGGTTTAATATCTCACCTTAAAACACGTTGCAAATATCGTAATTACATCCAAATAATGAAAGTCTATTGCTAATTTTTTCTAATTATCCCGCCGGCAAGGACATAACCCTGTTCATCGTACAAAACGAGCGATTGACCCGGAGTAACTGCATTCTTAGGTTCTACAAATTTTACTTTAATTTGATTTTCATCCGCATAAATTATTTCTGCGGCGGTTGCTCTATCACTGTAGCGGATCTTTCCGAAAACAATTTCGCCCTTATTCAATGATGATTTGCTTACATAATTGATTTCATCAGCAACGCAGAAGCTTTCAAGCAATTCTTCTTTGTCTCCTAGCTCAACAACTTTTGTATCTTGATCAATGTTTTTAACATAAACCGGTTTACCGAAAGAACCCAAACCTTTTCTTTGTCCAATTGTATAGAACGGGATTCCTTTGTGCTTGCCGACTTTCTCTCCGTGATAAACAATATCTCCTTCTTCAATTTTTTCCATTACTTCCGGAATTCTTTCTCGTAAGAATCTTTCATAATTATCATCGGCAACAAAACAGATTTCCTGGCTATCGGGTTTCTTTGCGGTTTTCAAACCGAATTCTTCTGCAAGTTTGCGTACTTCATCTTTTGTGTAACCGCCAAGAGGAAAAAGTGTGCGGCTTAAACTTTCTTGAGTTAATCCCCAAAGCGCGTAAGATTGATCCTTCTTCTGATCGGACGAATACTTTAATGAATATCTGTTCAATACAGGGTTGTGTTCTACAACTGCATAATGACCGGTGGCAACATACTTTGCATCGAGAGAATCTGCTTTCTTAAGAAGTTCTTCCCATTTTATTTTTCTGTTGCAGACAACGCAAGGATTTGGTGTTCTGCCGTTTAGATATTCATCAACAAAATTTTCTATTACAGTTTCTTCGAATGCTTTAGTGAAGTCAACTGTGTAATGCGGGATGTTGAAAGAGTTTGCAACGTTCTTCGCATCAAATATTGCATCTAATGAACAGCAGCCGGATTCATGTTTAGGAGCGCCGCCCACTTCCATAAAGCCCCAAGTCTTCATCGTAATGCCGATTACTTCGTATCCTTGTTTATGAAGCAATGCCGCTGCTACGGATGAATCCACACCACCGCTCATTGCTACTATTACTCTCTTATCGTTCAAGTGATCCCTTTCTTATAATGTAAACCGTTGAACTTGTCTACCGTAGGTAGAACGGTTAATCAAGGTTTGGTTTCTGTTAACCCCCGACTTAAGTTGGGGGTTACTAGTAAAAAACCATAGGTTTAACTGTTTTAACAGTTTCAACTTATTAACAACAAATATAAAGAAATAGTTTAGCTTAATAATATTGTTTGAATGATTTGGTTTTTATGCTAATTTAAAACCGAATTAAGGGGAACTTCTGTAATGATTAAGAATTCTACTCTGCTATTCTCTAAATGTAAAACCAGTTTATTCCGGATGATAGATATTCAACTGCATAGTTTATTCCGATTTGTCGGGAAATATCTACGTTCCTTAACTAATCATTTCATGCAGTATAAGTAATAGTTAGGTGGTTGAAATGAAAATATTCTTTTTTTGTGTAATTATTATTGCCATGCCAGCTTGTTCCTTAATTCAAGTTGGTGGATATAATCCTCCTTCTAAAAATGAAGCCCTTTCGAATTCATTATATAATTGGCAAAGAGATTCTACCAGTCATTTTAATTATTACTATGAGCTAAATTCAATTTGTGCCAACTATGTCGATTCAACTAAAATATATATGGAAAAAGGTTATCCAGAATTACTGGAATTCTTAGGAGTAAAGAATTATAGAAGTAAGCTAAATTTATTTATGGTTGATTCAAGGGAGAGAATGAAAAAAATAATTGGAATGGAAACTAATGGTATAGCAAAGGTCGAGGATAACACAGTTTATTCAGTTTTCAGCCCAACTATTAGAATATACGGCAAACATGAATTTTGCCATGTTATTACTTGTAATGAGTGGGGAATGTATAAGGAAATCTGGTTAAGTGAAGGATTAGCTGTTAATTCAGATAATAAATGGTGGGGGTATGATTTACATTCATTAGCAAACTATTTGAAAGTAAAAGGCAAACTTATTCCTATGAATGAAATAGTAGAAAACTTTCACAAATATGAAAGTTTTATAACTTACCCTGAATGCGGAAGTTTTGTTAAATATGTCAAAGAAAAATATGGACTCGATATTATTAAAGAATTGTGGAAAGCAGGAAGAATTGGGTTTGAAAATAAATTAGGCAAAAATATATCAGAGATTGAGAAGTATTGGATACAAGAAATAAATAAATATGATTATGCTAAGATCGATTATGAGGAAAAAGTATTTGCGATGTTTGGACAAAAGTTATAACAACTACCACCTATCTCGCGCCTCAACAACGACCGCTTCTCCACCTGAGGTGGACAAGTTCGATGCGGTTATATTGAGTCGCATTCGGATTTGGTTTTTCAGTCCGTCTTCGGCGGATAGTTTGTTGTGTAAAGTTGATTTAGTTGTAAAAGCTGATTTATAAATTAAAGTTGCGTTGACAAAACTTAGCCGTTTGTTCTGGGCGGCGTGTTAGGCGCAACGCCGTTATAAGTCTTTAATTATTTTAGAGGAAAAATGAAAAAGATATCATTTTACTTAATAATAAATCTTATTCTCATTTTATTAGGCTGTTTGTTAGATAATAATTATGGACAGAATAAAGAAACGGAAATTTTTAACAAGTTGAATCAATGGATTTCTGATGAAAAAGAAATTGATTCAGTTAAAAATTATCTTATTCAATTTGATAAATTAGAATTTGCCGATAGTAGAATGTATTTTGTTCATAATTCCTTTGCTCAGTATTTTATTTCAAATGATAAACAAGACATAAGTTATTATAAGAATTTGTTAAAATTTCTTTCAAGCGATAGATTACCAATTCTATCAAAACTGACGAATTCCTTAAATATTTATTGTGAAGCTAAGAGCTCAGATAAATCCATTAAGAGTATGCAAGATTATGACAAAAAGCTTGTTTTCTCGGATGCATCACTATCAGAAAGATATAGAATATTACTTTTTAACTTGGATCCAATAATTCAGAATGAATATTTATTAGATGAAGTAATTACAAATTCTAAAAACTATCTGGCTTCTAATAATTATGATAAAAATGATCGTAGCTTATACAGATATTTTATTTCTCATTCATATTATCTAAAATCAAATCTCGCGACAAAAAGTGCCGATAAAAATAAGGCATTACAATTTCTTGAATTATCAAGTCAATTTAGCCCCGATGCAATAGATATGAAACTGCCATTTAAATATTTTTACGAGATTCATTTTTTAAATGGGAAAGAAGATTATACTCCTTTTTTTGTTGAAAAATTATTAATAAATGGTGATTCAACTAAAGCACTTAATTCTTTAGCCCCAAAGGCAATATATGATTTTAACTACATTGATAAAACAAAATTACTTTTTGAAAAACTTTATCCCGACTCAGCATTTATGAATTATTGGAAAGAAAGACTACATGAACAATTACCGGAAGCTCCCTCGTTTTCACTTAATACACTTAATGGGAGAAAGATAAATTCAAAAGATTTTCTTGGAAAATGGATAATATTAGATTTCTGGGGAACATGGTGTGGTCCATGCCGAAAGGAAATGCCTAAAGTTCAGAAGTTATCAGACAAAATAAAAACTGACTTTTCGAATAAAGCAGTTTTGTTCACAGTAGCATGTAAGGATAAACAAAATTTAGTTGAAAAATTTATGAAAGATTACAAGTATGATTTCACAGTATTGCCCTCTGATATAACTATTGAAAAAGAATTCAATATCACTAATTATCCAACAAAGTTATTAATTACTCCAACTGGGCAATATTTTGAAATATACTTCTGGACTAATTGGGAAAAGATTATTGAAGCATATGTTTTTGATGATAAATTGTACGGCTTATAACCCGTCGCTCAACACGGACAGCGTTTATCAGTGCGGCATTTGTGTAATTGTAAAGTTGCGTTGACATAGTTTAGTTGCTCTTTATGGTAGTTTATTCTAAAAACATTTTTACAATTAAAAGTAGTTGTAACTATTTGGCATTGTTGTTCTGGGCAGCGATTTAGTTGCAACGCCGTTATACGTTTAGGAGATATATGAAAATCGGAATCATTTTAATTCTACTTTCAGTTTTATCGTTTGCACAAGAACGAAATGAAAATTTTATTTCCCGTAGTTTCCAACCGGGATTACCAAAAGAAATTCCCTTCAAATGGGATAAAACTTCTTATGCACAAATTAATTCTGGTGATTCATACAAAGCTATATATATTGTTTCTCGTGATTCATTGCTCACTCCAAATGAATGTTTACTAATCACTATCGGGAAAGATGGCATTAGCCGTAATCAAATTGAGTTTTCGAATGACGGCAAAAATGAAAGCACAATTAGTTTGTTCAATGCGGATAGAGATGAATTAACTCCTTTAAAACTAGTTCTAGATTTGACTAAAAGAGAAATCAATTATAGATGGAAAAGTGAAAAAACAAATGAATATGAGAAACCATCAATTGTTAAAGAGTATAATTTGAAGGTTGGGAAAACATTCCCAATTATTAGAATCAAAACAGAACTAGGTGATTGGACAAATGATCATAAGAATAAAATTATTGTGATTAATTGGTGGGCAACATCATGCTTGCCTTGTAGAGAAGAAATACCTGATCTAAATAAACTTGTTGAAAAGTATGGTGGTAGAGATATAGAATTCGTTGCAATTATTTATGACAAGGAAAATCTTTTAAGATTTCTGAAAAAATATAAATTTAGTTACCAACAAGGTTACAGTGATAATGATCTTTCATTACTTTTTGAGAAATCATTCCCACGACATTTGGTAATTGATAAAAATGGTAAGATAATATTTAATGTTGGAGGATTACCAGATATTTATGAAAAACTTGATAATATTATCAAATCAGTTTTATAAACGTATAACCCGCAACTCAAAGCGACCGCCCGTCGAAGCCGTGTAAACTTCTTCGATGCGGCCATATTAATAATTGGAAAGTAGGTTTATAAAATTATAGTGAGAGAAATGAAAAACTGTATCAATCATCCCGAAAGAAAAGCAATTTCTGTTTGTCACATCTGCGGCAAAGAGTATTGTGAATTATGTTTGGTAGAAGGAAAAGAATATTATTACTGCAAAGATCCGTTATGCCAAGACTCACTTAAAAAAGAACAACCTCCGATATTACCTTCACAAATTGTTTGTCCAAATTGTAATACTGCAACAAAACCATCAAAAGAAGAAAGAAGAACAGGAAAATTCCACTGTCCGGAATGTGAGTTATTCATAGATTATAATTATGACCCTCCAAAAAAATTAGAAACGCAAAGTTATACAGAACTGCTTCCTTCACTGAATCAAGGAGATATCTCATTAATAAAATCGGTATTAGAAGACGCAAAGATTAATTACTACGTAACTGGCGAAAACTTTTTAAGCGTTGATCCGTTAATCGTTCCGGCAAAGTTCTTTGTTTTATCAAATCAGCTTGAGGAAGCAAAAGAATTATTAAAAGATTTTAAACTTCACATCTTCGGTACATCCAATAGAAATGACATAATAGAATAAACGATTTATAAATATTAACGGAGGAAATATGACATATAATTTCCAAAAGTTAAATTTTTGTTCACACCTCACCGTACTCACTTTTATCCTAGTTTTCAATGTTCAACTTTATGGTCAAGATGATGATGAAAAGTCATATAACAGATTTTACTTAATTGTTCAATCATCAATATTTGCCGGAACTAATTATCCAACTTTCTTTGATGCATACAAGGCAACCGGTCCGGCAGCTGCAAATTATTTTTATGCACGTGAATTTGGGACATCAAGCAGTAAAGTGGGATTTGGCGGAGGTTTCGGGTACCAATTACGCAATGATATTTTTATGATTTCAATGGAAGTGAATTATTCAATTAATTCTCATCCGGATAGTAAAGAAGTATTATCAGAAGAATTATTTAATGGGACAGATTTTTCGCGTCAGAATTTTACAACTACTTTCTCTCAAACAGAACTCAAAAATTCAAATTTACTTTTGTTTGGAAGTGCTGGAGTATTTCCATTTGCACAATTAGATCTATCATTTTATATAACAGGCGGTCTTGGATTTGAATGGCAATCATTTAAATCTGATGCCGCTGCATATGCAGAAACCAGAGGTTATGACATCAGTACAATTGGAAAAGCTGATTGGTATGATTTAGGTGATTATGAAAGAGGAGGAAAATTCAGCAGAAGTTCTTTTGCTATGATGCTTGGTTTAGGATCAGAGTTTTTTATTACAAACAATATAAGTTTAAAAGCGGATTGGCAATATATCTTTAGTTCGTACACAAGAGAAAATGTTCTTATTAGTAGCGGTGCAGTAAATGTATATCAAAATAGTAAGGACTATGAATACAAAGTCGGCAACAAATTAGCTCTTGGTGTAGCATATTATTTTAATATTGGTGAATAAAAAATCTAAAAATGTTTTGAATTGTTGTAAGATTTTATGACTTAGGATGAAGAGTAAGAATTGCAACGCATGTAACATAATGTTCGGAATGGCTCATAGAGATTTTCAATTCTTTACCGTGATTAAGATAATCTTTAAGTGCGCCGTAAAATTTTACTTTCGGAAGTCCGTTTAATTCATTGTAGATTTCAACATCCTGCCAGCTGTAAGCTGTATTGGTATCGTTGGAGAGTGCTTTGTAGATCGCTTCCTTTGCGGCAAAACGTGCGGCAAGATGTTGGTATTTATTTTTTCGTGAAAGCGAGTAATCAAGTTCTGTCTTTGTGAAAATCTTTTTTAAGAAAGCATCGCCGAAATTATCAACGCTCTCTTTAATTCTTTCGATCTCGATTATATCTATTCCAATTCCGAGTACCATCTTACCATCCTTCCGCTTTTCCGTAACCGCGCGGATCAGTTGCACCGTAAAATGTATTTGTACTGTGATCTATTATAATGCCTTCCATCCTTCCCAAAGATTTTTCTTTACCAATTTTGTGTCCGCGTGCAAGAAGATTTTTTTGTACATCATCAGAAAGAGCGAATTTTTCAAAATCAATTTCATCCGGCAGCCATTGATGATGAATTTTAGGAGCCGCTATTGCATCGTAAATATTCATATTGAAATCTAATACATTTAAGATTGTCTGCAGAACAGAAGTAATAATTGTAGAACCGCCGGGAGAGCCAATAATCATAAAAGGTTTATCGTCCTTCAGTATTATAGTAGGCGTCATCGAGCTTAACATTCTCTTTTTCGGCTGGATGGAATTGGCTACACTTCCAATCAAACCATATAAATTCGGTTCGCCGGGTTTTGAACTGAAGTCATCCATTTCGTTGTTGAGCAAAAATCCAAGTCCTTCAACAACAATTCTATTTCCATACCCGCCGTTAAGAGTGTAAGTTGTAGCTGCTGCATTACCAAATTGATCTGCAACCGAGTAGTGAGTTGTCTCTTCATGTTCTCTAAGTTGATGGAGTTTTAGCGCTTTTATTTTTTCTGAAGGTGCTGCTTCTTCAGTAATCTCATTTTTTATTTGTTTGCCGTAACTTTTCGCAATCAATTCTTCAACCGGTACGGGGTAAAAATCCGCATCGCCCATATGCTCGGCGCGGTCAGCATAAATTCTCTTCATCACTTCAACCAGCGTGTGAATATATTTAGAACTTCCCCACTCATTTTTCTTAAACGAAAAATTTTCCAAAGCATTCATAGCTTCGATCAAACAAATTCCGCCTGAAGATGGAGGCGGCATAGAAATTATTTTGTATCCGCGGTAAGTTCCTTCAATTGGTTCTCTTTCAATTGCGCGATAATCTTTTAAATCATTCATCGTAAATAATCCGTCATGCCTTCGGGATTCTTGAACTAACTTCTTAGCAATCTCGCCTTCGTAAAAAGCGTCTCTACCGCCGTTTTGTATTAATCGTAAAGTATTTGCCAAATCTTTTTGAACGAACAGATCACCTTCTTCTAATTTCTTTCCGTCTTTTGTAAATATTTTTTTTGTTGATTCTATTTTAGACAATTCCACAAATGCAGATTTTCCAGTTTCGTAATTTTTATAACTTAGTGCAAATCCTTTTTCAGCAAGATCAATTGCCGGCTGAATAACATCTTTCAGTTTCATCGTGCCGTATTTTTCAAGTGCATAGATTAATCCCGCAACCGTTCCAGGAACACCGGAAGAAGTCCATCCATCCTGGCTAAGAGCAGGAATAAAATTACCAAGACTATCTAGAAACATTTTTTCATGTGCAGCTAATGGTGCTGTTTCGCGGAAATCAATTGTAGTATTTTTTCCATCGGCAAGATGAATTACCATAAATCCGCCGCCGCCGATATTTCCGGCACTCGGGTATGTAACTGCAAGTGCAAATCCAACTGCAACTGAAGCATCAACTGCATTACCGCCTTTTTTTAGAATTTGCACACCAACTTCAGTAGCTAAATTATTTGCGGTAACAACCATTCCATGTTTGGATCTTACCGGATTTTCCGCAAACGAAATAAGAGAGTTTGAGAAGAATAATAAGAAGAGAAGTGTTGATCTAATTTTAGAAGATGTGAGCATTTACTTCAACACCTTTAGATTTCAACTGATCAATAAGGATTTTTGTTAGATCTTTTGCCTGCTGAATTGTTGTTTTTAGATCATTCATAAGACCGGTATCATTTAAAAGTTTACCAAAATTATTTTGATTCGTATTTGTCTTATCCATGAAATCATTTAATTTGGTCAAAAGTACTTTTGATGTTTTCATAACATCGTGAACCGAATTGATCGTTAGAGCGAGAGTATCGCGATTTGCATCCATGAAACTGTTTAAGTTTTTGGTCACTTCATTTCCGGATTTCAATAATTTATTTAATTCATCTTTATTGTTTACAATAAGTTTGTTGAGATTATCTGTCAGTATGGCAAGATTATTAACGGATGTTTTAAGATCACTTGTAAATTTTTCATCTGTGATCGTTTTGTTCAATGCGGTAATTGAAATCTTCACTTCTTTAATAACATCTACCAGATCGTTCTGAACAGAACCAAGCATAGACATTGCTGAGGCAATATCGCCTTCAAAGTTGCCTTGCTGAAGTTTTTTATAATCCAATTCATTAATTGATAAGCCGGGATTAATTTCAACTTTCTTCCCGCCCATAAGATCAAGCATCATAATAGAAAATTTTGCGTCTTCTTTTATAATTATATCGGATGGAAGATTTAAGAGTGTTATTACTTTACTGCCGTTAATTATTATATCTTCTACATATCCTTTACGGACACCGTTAATCGTTACCGGATCGTTAACTTCGAGTCCTGCAACAGAACTAAACTCAACGGAGATCTCTTTACGATTTGAATTAAACGACCAATTTTTTGCCCAGCCCAGGACCCATAAGAAAATAATTATAGCAAGTAAGAATGTTACGCCTACTTTAATTTCTGTTTTTCTCTGATCTTTCATAACGTTTTATTATTTGTTTTAAATGATTAAAATCCGCTGAATCAACTATCCCGTCGTGATATAAGAAACGGGCTTCATCCATAACATCTTGTAAACGCGAAATCGCAGAATCAAAATTATATTTCTTTGATTCATCCAAAAAATTATGAACAGCTATTTTCATTGAATCGCGGTAAACCGATGCTTTCACATCTTTTAATTTCTTATCGAAATCATCAACAGCTGCACCAATGATCTTATCTTTCGAAAAATTCTTAAAAAAATCTTTTTTATATTTTACAAAATAAACCACAGTCCCTACAAGAATTGTAAACACAACAACAGCAGAAATAAAGCATCCTTTTTTCATTTATATAAGTTAGTTTACTTTTTCCACAAGAACTTTGTTTACCCGTTTGTTGACAACTTCTTTAACAGTAAATTTATAGTTATTGTGGATTAAGTGAAACCCCTGCTGTGGAATTATCCCGGCTTGATTAAATATAAATCCGCCGACAGTATCATAGTCGTCATTCTCTGATGAGAAGTCTAGATTCAGCAATTCATTCAATTCATCAATTGAGACCTTGCCTAAAATCATAAAACTATTTTCATTCAATTTTACGATTTCATTTTCTTCACGGTCATATTCATCCCTAATTTCACCAACAATTTCTTCAAGAATATCTTCAAGCGAAATCAAACCCGATGTGCCGCCATATTCATCAACAACGATACCTAGATGCATATTCTTTTCTTGGAAATCATGAAGAAGAACATTAATAAGTTTTGTCTCCGGAACAAACATTGCTTCCCGGGCAATATTTTTAAGTGAAAGTGATTTACGAATTTCCGGATTACTTAAAAATGGAAGCAGATCCTTTGCATAAATTATTCCAATTACTTTATCTAAGCTATCTTCATAAAGAGGAATCCTGCTGTGACCAGATGCATTAATTATCTTCATCATCTCATCAAAATCAGTATTAAGTGAAACAGCTATGATATCCACACGCGGAGTCATTACTTCTCTTGCCGTTACAGTTTTAAATGAAACAATTCCGTGGATCAGCTCATGCTCGCCTTCTTCAATTGTTCCAGTTTCAATACTTAGATCAGCAAGATCTTTTATATCGGTTTCATGAAGAGCACTTTTAGTTCTATCAAAGTTTATTTTTGAAGAAAGCAGTCTTAGAAGGTCAGTTAGTATTTTTGATATAGGATATAATATGATCCCTAACCAATATAAAGGCACAGCAGTAATTCGTACACATTGAGCCGGATACTTATTAGCCCATAACTTTGGAGTAACTTCACCAAATAATAAAATAAGAATTGTTAAAAGAGGAATTTGAATTAATAATGCTAGTTGAACAGAAATATTAAATATGCGAGCAGCTTCGAGTGCAAGCATTACTGCTATGATCGAAGCTGCTACATTTACAACTGTATTACCAATAAGAATAGTTACAAGAATTCGGCGCGGATTTTCTAATAGTGATTGTAGATAACTGCCGATAATTTTATGCTGCTTCTTAAACTCTCGTAACTTCTTTTTATCAAAAGAAAATAATGCAACTTCAGAGCCGGAAAAAAAAGCCGAAAGAATAAAACAAATTAATAAAAGAAGAATTTTTATAGACCAGCCATATTCCAACTAAGATTGTATCCTTACTTGTTCAACATACGCATTAAAATGGAAGATCATCATCAACACCTTGTGAAGCTGCATCCGGTTCACTTGCTGAAAATCCGGATTTATCTCCAGAACTTTCTCCTCCGCCTGCTTCTCGACCTTCAAGAGGTATAAGTTTTTCAGATATAACTTCAGTAACATATCGTTTAACACCTTCTTTATCAGTATAATCTCTTTTTTGAATTCGACCTTCAACATAAAATTTCTTTCCCTTCTTTAAGGATTCTTTATAAAAATCCGGAAGGTTGAAAGAAACTACATTATGCCAAGTTGTTTCATTCACCCAGTTACCATCTTTCCCTTTATAGCTATTTGATGTAGCAATTGAAAAAGATGTAACTGATAAATTATTGGTAGTAAATCTTGTCTCGGCATCATTACCGAGGTTACCAATTAACATTACTTTGTTTAATGAGAAAGCCATAACGCCCCCTTATTTTAGTTATTAATGATTACCATGATTAATTTATCATAAAAAGAGATAATAGACAATCATTGAAGCAAAAGGAATTAAAATATTATCTATGTCTTTTGGGCTAAATCCTTCAATAACTGTAGTTACAACTGCTGCTGTAATTAATAATAATATATTTATTTGTCCGAAGAATAGTAAATTAAAAAACAATGCACCGATAAATCCGAAGAAGAAGAAAGCAATGCTTCCTTCAACGGTTTTATCAGAAAATATATGATATGTATGTTTGCCAAATCTTTTGCCGAAAACCGGTGCTAATCCATCACCCCATCCAAGAAAACCCATTGATAAAAGTGCACCCGGTGAATAAAAGAATATTGTACCCATAATATTCATAACTAAGGAAAATATAACGGACCTTTTAGAAGTTCTCTTCTATCACCTGTTCTTGTCATAATTTTAACAGCTCGATCATCCGGCTTAGCAGTAAATCCTTTTATGAGAAGTAATATAGTCCAGATTAATGCCGGAGTAATATTTAAATATTTAGTCCAATGATCTGGATCTTAACTGCAAAATCCATTATTGCAACTATTCCAAACACATATACTAATCCCCCGAGAGTAATAAGAATATTTTGTAAAACCGGATTCATAGATTATTCGACTGTGATAATAAAAGAATCTTTGAAAGACGGGATCTGCCAAAGATTATTGCGGGTCTTTTCTGCATCTTCCTTTGTAGCAAAAGACGGAAGTTGAACTGCGAAAAGTTTTATTTGCTCACGATAAATTATGTTCATAACTAATTCAGTCTTGCTTTTGTTTTCATTAATAAACGCTTCCGCTCTTTCTTTAGTCGTGAAAGCACCTAATTGGATAATAAATTTTTTCACACTAACTGTCTGTTCCGTTTTTACCGGTTCTGTTTTCACAGGTTCAGCTTTTACTTCTTGAACAGATGGAACCGCTTTAGTAGTATCATTAATATTAACTGCATCTTTCTGTACGTCATCGAAAATATAAACATCCGGTTCTTTCTTCTCAGATTGTTTAGTAGTTTCTTCAGAAGTAGAGCATCCAAAAAATCCTATTATAATAAAAATCAAAAAAACTTTTAAAGTTTTCATAACATAACCTGTATAAATTAAAAAAGGATGACTAATGTCATCCTTAATGTACAAAAACAAAAAATAAATCGTGTAACTAACTCGTAAATCAAAAGAGGGATGAATAGTATCCATCCCTCATAGCTAAGATATTATAAACTATAATTTAGACTAAAACCAAATAGATGTGCACTTTCAGAATATGTTCCGTTAAATTTAAATATTGAATTATTAACTATTCTATCACTAAAACTGAGATACATATATGAAAGATCCATGCTTAAATGTTCAGTAAGCTTTCCGCCAAATCCAATGTTGAATCCCAATCTGTCAGCATCAGGTAATGATGGCTCAACATATTCGTCTGTAACCGGATTATGATCGTAAAGAAGACCGAATCTAACAGCGAAAGCATCAGTTGCTTTATATTCAAAACCTAATCTTGCTATGTAAGTATCTTTATAATTTCTATCGACTGAACTTGTATAAGAACCTGTGAAAGTCGGACTTGTAGGATTATAGTTATCAAAAGTAACAGCCAATTTATCGTAACTTGACCATCCAACATATTGGAAATCAAAAGTTGTTGTCCAATCTTTATTCGGCATCCAAGCAATACCTAAAGTAGCACTTGCAGGTGTTGTCAAAGGAGCTGATACTCCACCATTAGGCCAAGGAACTGTTACAGAGACATGATATACTGGATGTACGAATGTGAAATTTGTAGGATCACTAACTACAGTTCCGGTAAAGTTGAATTTAGTTTGGCTTCTATAACTTAAACCAAATTGCCACATATCGTTTAGTTTATATAAAATACCAGCTGTGAATCCAACTGCAGTAGATGTGTTACTTTCTAAAGTAGTTAAAAATTCAGGGTAAGCAGCATTGACCCCATTTACATTTTTATGAGAAATTTTGACACTAGCCATAGCAATCACTGGTCCAGCACTTACAGAAAGATTATCAAATAATTTATATGCTAGTACAGGAGTTAAGTAAAATGATTTAACTGATGTTTCGACTGCTAAATATCTTCCAACCCAATTCGGATTCCATCTTGTACCTAATCCAAACTGATTATTAACTCCTAATCCAACAGAAAATTTATCTGAGAATGCATGAGTTAAATAAAAATTAATCAGAGTGAATACCTGACTATCCATATCAGTTAGTGAACTACTTGGCTTTGGAAGCTGAAAACTTGCTAATGGCAGAATCATCGTTGAACCCAGCGAAAAGTTTGTTCCGCTAAGTTGTGTAATACCTGCTGGATTAAAATAAATTGCAGAAGGATCGTTAGCCAAACCGGTGAAAGCACCGGCCATTGCCATTGCTCTAGCACCTTGTTCGTTTAATTGAAAACCGCCGGCATAGGTGCTTCCGGCAAATATACTGCATACTAATAATAATGTAAGTAATTTCTTCACACAACCTCCTCTTGAATGAATTAAGTTCTTAGAAAATATAAGTAATTGTATTCTAAAAGCAAATAAGATTTCTTATTCAAATGTCATAATAATTGAATTCTTTTCTACCGATTGCCCTTCCTTAAAGAGTATTTCTTTTACTATTCCATTGACCGGAGATCGTATTTCATTCTCCATCTTCATTGCTTCCAGTATTAATAATGGTTCTCCTACTTTTACATAATCACCAATACTTTTTCCCAATTTTAGAAGTAACCCGGGCATTGGTGCTTTAATATTCAATTTTCTAGCTGATATATTTTTTTTCTTTTGAAGCTCATTAGCCCTTTCCTGAAGTTGTGTATGGACTAAAGCTTCAAAGTAACAGCCGTCTATTACCACTCCATATTTATCTTTATTCAGTTTGTGAGCTGTTATTTCGAATACTTTATTACCTAATTTTAGTAAATAAGCGTTGTTGTTAATTTGTGATACTTCCGCGTGTATCTTTTTATTATTAATTATAACTTCATTTCCGTTATTAATTTTAACAGAATGTTTTCTATTATTGATCGTAATTATCATTTCATTCATTATTCTGATCCCGCCATAAGTTACTAATATCAATCTGATTTTTTGATAATGATAATTCCTGTTCTTTAGATTTCAATAAAGCAGATAGCACTGCAGCAGCATCTTCATACTCCTTCGATGAAGTGTCTTTCCATTTTTCTGGAACAAGCGGCATGAAATCATTATCAAGAAAATTAATATCGAATGTTCCGTCTAAAAAAACTTTTTGTTTAAAAATCCATCTGAAAACTGGAATGTTTGTAATGACTCCGCTAATTTGATACTCACCCAAAGCTCTTTGCATTCTAACAATCGCTTCGTCTCTATCTATTCCCCAAGCAATAACTTTTGACAACATAGGATCATAATAAATCGGGACTTCACTCATTACATCAATTCCTCTGTCAATTCGGATTCCTGGACCGGAAGTTAAACGATGATGAACAATCTTACCTGTTGATGGTGCGAAATTATTATCAACATCTTCAGCATAGATCCTGCATTCAACAGCGTGACCATGAATTTTAATATCCTCTTGTATTAGAGTAAGCTTTTCACCGGAAGCAATTTTTATTTGCTGCTTTACTATATCTATCCCGGTTATCATTTCTGTAACGGGATGTTCTACTTGAAGCCGTGTATTCATTTCTAGGAAATAAAAACTTTTGTCAGAATCCATTAAGAATTCTATTGTTCCGGCATTGTAGTAGCTACAGGCTTTAGCTGCATCTATAGCAGCGTTTGTAATTTTTTTTCTAGTTGATTCGTCAACTGCTATGGAAGGGGCTTCTTCAATTACTTTTTGATGCCTTCGCTGTACAGAACATTCCCTTTCAAATAGATGCAGATAATTTCCGAATTTATCTGCCAGTATCTGTACTTCAATATGTTTTGGATGTTCGATGAATTTTTCAAGATAAACATCATCATTGCCAAATGCTTTAAGTGATTCATTCTTAGCTCGGTTATATGCGGATTCAAATTCTTCTTCACTAGAGATTTTCCGCATTCCTTTGCCGCCGCCACCCGCCGCTGCTTTAAGCATTACAGGATAACCAATTTCTGCAGCGATTTTCTTCCCTTCATCTATACTTTCAATCGGTTCAGTTGTACCGGGTACGATTGGGACATTATTTGCTTTCATCAATCTTCTTGCAGAAGTTTTTTCTCCCATCATCAATACAGATTTGGATGAAGGACCAATGAAAATAATTCCCGACTCTTCCACCATTCTAATAAATTCCGCATTCTCAGATAGAAAACCATACCCGGGATGGATTGCATCCGCACCAATTTCTTTTGCTAGTTTAATAATCTTTTCTTTGTTAAGGTATGATTCACTTGCCGGTGAAGGTCCAATTAGATAAGCTTCATCAGCTCTTCGAACATGCAATGCTAATTTATCAGCTTCAGAGTAAATTGCTGCAGACGTTATATCTAACTCCCTGCAGGCTTTAATTATGCGATGAGCAATTTCTCCGCGGTTTGCAATTAGTATTTTTTTTATCATAAAATTATTTGAATTCAACTATTGTAATACCATCCCCGCCGTACTCTATGTTTGCAAAATAGTAATTTTTTACCGTATGATTATTCCTCAAAATTCCAAGAACTAATTGTTTAAGAGCGCCTGTTCCCTTTCCATGAAGTATTTCAACTCTATCGGTACCACTTACATACGTGTTGTCCAAAAATTTTATTATTTCAAATTCAGCTTCATCGGCTCGTTTGCCACGGATATCCAAACGATAGCTTATTTCATCTTGACCTATGTTAAATGATCTTTTCTCTCTGTGGTCGAATTCGGATTTTTTTGCATGAACTAAGTCAGAATATTTTGTTTTGATTTTTAAAGATCCAACACTAAGTACAGCTTTATTTTTTTCTTTATTTATTTCTTCGATTACACCAACTGAAGTTGTATCCTTAATCGAAGCATAATCTCCCTTCCTCAAATCAACTTTTTCTTCTTTGCTCTTTTTCTCTTTTTTAAAAATCAGAGTGCTTTCTTGTTTAATCTCTTCAATCTTTTTCTTCTCTTCTTTTATTACTTCTTTCTTTGCTTGAGATTCGCGAATGTTTCTAATTGACTCTTCCACCTTTTTATTTACTTCGCTTAGATATGTTTCAGCTTTCTCTTTTGTCTGAGCTAATATTTCCTTTCTCTGATTTTCAAGTTTTTCAATCTTATTTTGATAGAGATTTGTTAATCCTTTCAGTCTGGAATTCTCTCTTTCGGTTTTACTCAATTGTTCTTTTAAGTTTTTTGATTTCTTTTCAAGTGCAACTAGAAAATCTTCAATCTTTGTTTTATCGGTATCCAAATATTCTTTTGCAAGTTGAATAAATTTTTCATCGAACCCGATCCTATTAGCAACCTCAAAAGCGTAACTTGAGCCGGGCATTCCTTGATTAAATTTGTAAGTCGGTTTCAGTTCATCAGTATCAAATTCCATAGATGCATTTTGAAATTTATCCAACTGATTTGCAATCAGTTTCAAACTGCCATGATGAGTAGTTGCTAATACTTTAGCGCCTTTATCACGGAGTGTTATTAACATTCCGGCTGCAATCGCCGAACCTTCTGCCGGATCAGTACCTGTTCCAATCTCATCTAGAACTACTAAAGTTTTATCATTAGCTTCTTCGATAATATGTTTAATATTTTTTAGATGTGAACTAAACGTGCTTAGATCATCTTCAATAGATTGCGCATCGCCAATATCAACTAAAACTTTTTCAATAAAATGAAAATTGGAATCCGGATGTGCGGGAATCGGAATTGCGGCAAGAGCCAGACAGATGAGCAGACCGGTTGTTTTTAAAGTTACTGTTTTGCCTCCTGCATTCGGTCCTGTAATAAGAATAATATTTACGTTCTCCAACTTCAAGTTCATTGGTACCGTATTCTTATGCCCGATCCGTTTTATAAGAATTGGATGATGTGCATCAATGAATGCAAAAGGTTTGTCTTCGTTGAATCCAGGATGAGAGCCGATAATTTCTATCGAGTATTTTGCTCTTGCAAATATTGAATCCAAATCAGCAATTGCTTGAAGTGAATTTTTTAACTCAATACTGATTTGCCCGATTCTTTCCGTTAATCCTCTTAAAATTTTTTCGATTTCCCTTTTCTCAGCAAAGCTGAGCGACAATATTTCATTGTTTAATTCTAAAGTTTCTTCCGGTTCAATATAAACCGTCTGCCCCGATGAAGACTCTGAATGAACAAATCCTCTTACATGTCTCTTATGTTCCGACTTAACCGGCAAAACAATTCTACCATCACGCTGAGTGATATATTCTTCTTGAACTAAATAAGAATCGCTAAGTTGTTTCAGTAATTTTTGAACTTGTTTGCGAAGAGCAGCATCTTTTTCTCTTATCTCAATTCTTATCTCTCTAAGCTTTGGACTTGCATCATCTCTAATCTCGCCATTCTCAGTAAACACTTTTCCTATTTGATGCTCAAAAACTTTATCCACTAAAAGTTGATCGGTAAATTCTTTTAAATATGTTTGTGAATCATCTTTCGATTTTAAGAATTGAAAAAGTTTTCGTGAAGTCTCGGCAAGTTTCAGCACATCTAAAATTTGTTTTGAAGTAAGAACTGCACCTTCTATTCTGCTTCGAGAAAGGATATCATTTAGATCGGGCAAATATTCGAATGGCGGTATATCATTCTTAATAAGAATTTCTTTAGCTTCATTTACTTGCTCGCCTCTTTTTTCAATTTCATCAATCGATTCAAGCGGAACCAAGTTTTGAATAGCACTTTTCCCGTTATCAGTAGAACAGTACTTCTCGATATGGGTTATAACTTTATTAAACTCTAATTTTTCTAAAACGTCTTTGGTTATCATTTTTTTAGAGGAAGTGAGTCGATTTGTGATGTATTGTCAATATCTTTTTTTTCTATGTATTGTTTTAAATAATCAGATGCTTTTGATTTCTGACCCATTGCAAAATCTATCGTCGTAGGAATTAAATTAAGAACAAAGTTATATGAAAGTGAGTTATTCCTTTGTTCGGTCTTAGGAAATCCAAAAATATTAAGAAATAAAAATACAGCGCTCATAAAATAAATAATCTGAACAACACCAATTACACCACCAAGTAATTGGTTTATCATACGATTTACTTTATCAAACGGGTGTACAATTCTTTTTATAATTGTTGCTACGAGAATGACAATTAGAAATATCAAAATACCGGCAATTACATTAGCTAAGTATTCGTCATTGTTAAAGAAACGAGTTAGAAATTTTCCGACACTTCCGGAGAACTGAACTGCTAATGCAATCCCGAAAATCAATCCAAGCAATCCAATGATCTTTCTTACAAGTCCGTCCTTAAATCCAAGTAAAAAACCGATCAGAATTATAACAATGGTTATATAATCAAGATAATTCAATTACCGCTCAACAATTTTTCAACGATCTCTTTAACAATTTTTCCGTCTGCTCTACCTTTAAGTACTTTGGCAGCAACGGGCATTAATTTTGGGAAATCTTCTTTTGCCTTTGCACCAACTTCAGAAGCTATTTTCTTTACCTCTTCTAAGATTTCATCTAAAGTAAGCTGTTTTGGTAAATATTCTTCAATGATCTTCAATTCGGCTTCTTCTTTCTCGGCAAGTTCATTTCTCCCACCGTTGCGAAATTGCTCGATTGATTCTTTCCTTTTTTTTGCGGCTGTTGTTAACATTTTTATTTCTTCTTCGGAATTTAATTCTTTACCGCTTCCACTCTTTTCAAATTCGAGAATCAAAGCACGGATTGAACGAATTGTCTCTAATCGAATTTTATCTCCAGAACGCATTGAATCTTTTAGATCTTGATTTATTTTTTCATTTAGACTCATAATTACTCCAATTATTCAAACCAGAATTATTTTACTAAACAAAATAACCTTTTCAACCGATACTTCCTGGAAGTTCAACAATATTTCCGGTAACGGTTTTATAGTTTTGGAAAAATGAATGAGCTATGTTGCAAATTTCAGAAGTAGTAACCAATTGTGTAGTATCTTCGACCCATTCACGATTTGCAGCACTATCAATGATGTACGGGGCAACAGCGTTAGCACTTAAATTAATTCTCTTCCCTTCAAATGAAAGTGTCTTAACTAAAAAATTAAGTGCATGTTTGGAAATATTATAAGCTGCTCTATTTTCTTCCGGATATAAACTTGATTGTGCACTTGTAAAACATATCGAAGAGCCGTTAGAATTTTGAGTTAGCTTAGAGAAATGTTTTGATATTAAAAATGCAGTACAAAGATTTATGTTAAGCATTTTTAAGAAATCTGCATACTGAGTATCTATTATTGGTTCACCACCTATATAAGCGCCGATTGTACTAAATAGAAAATAATTTGCTTCTTCTTTACGAATAACATTTTGAAAAGCTTTTGCAACATTTTCTTCTTTTACCATATCTGAAATTAAAATCATCTCATATTTTTTGTTGGAAGATTTCAAATCATATTTCTCTCGGGTAAAGAAATAATATTGATCATAATCTTGATTTAGGAAAAAATCTACTGCAGTTCTTCCCAAAGCGCCGGAAGCGCCAAATAAAAGAAATACCCTTTCGGATTTCATTTTTTCCCTTTCACTCTAAATTTTGCACCAACGGGATAGTGGTCGCTATAACCGCCTACATAAATATTTCCGTTAAAAGTTGGAATTGCGCCTCCCTCTCGATTTCCTTTTTGTGAAATCATAAATGGCGGTTTTATAATATCAAATGAATTACACTCATACTCAATATGTTTTCCATCTAAAAAAGTTGTAGAAATAATTATTTGATCTATCATATCGAACTTTCCACCGAAAAGATAAGAACCCTCTTTATTCGAAAATTTCTTATAAGCCAGATTTACAAATGTTAAATTAGTTTTACTGCCGCAATTAAAATCTTTTGCACCTAAATGCTGTTCAATAGATTCATTATTAGGTTCATCGTTAAAATCGCCAAGAATAATTACATTACTTTTCGGCGCAGTAGATGCTAATGTATCCAAACTGCTTTTTAATACTTCTGCCGCTGTAACACGATTGATATTTGATTTTTGTTCTCCGCCTCTTCTCGAAGGCCAATGGTTAACATAAACATGGACTTTTTCTTTACTTTTTTTATGAATCAAAACAACATGGAGAATATCTCGAGTCGGATTGTGATCAGGCAGTTCAACATGAATTGCAGCTAAACTATCAATATCAAATATACTCCTATCATAGAGCAGTCCCACATCAATTCCTCTTGCGTCCGGAGAATCGCGATGAGCAATCATATAATCTCTGTCTCTTAATTTATATATCAATCTTTTGAGAACGACTATGTTTTCAACTTCTTCAACAGCTAAAATATCCGGGCCGCATCCGTTGTTCATATAATTAATAACCTTAGCAAGATTGGTAAGTTTTTGTTCAAATTTTTCATCGTTCCACTGACGTGGTGAATCCGGTAAGAATTCTTTATCATCTTTTACAGGATCATGAATTGTATCAAACAGATTTTCCACGTTCCAATTCGCAATGTAAAATGAATCTCTCTGAACATTTTGACAATTCGAAATTAATGGAAGAAAAAGAACAAGTATGAAAGATACTTTTAAAAATATCCGCATAAAGAATTTCCTATTGTTTTGTAGATATTGTGTGAATGTAACTATATTCTCTATCGAAAATATAACCAAAATAACTAAACGAGTTAAGATGGTCACCGTTAAAAAATCAAATGACAGCAGCAATTCAATAAAGAGAAAATTCGTGATTATTGATGCTATGGCACTTGCCTACAAAGGATACTATGCATTTATTTCCCGTCCTCTTATAACAGCAGCCGGCGAACCAACATCTGCAGTGTTTGGGTTTCTTAATCAACTCTTCAAAATTATTGAAGACACTAAACCTGATTATTTGGCAGTTGGTTTTGATTCTAAAGAAAAAACTTTTAGACATGAAAGATATGAGAATTATAAATCATCACGCCAAGCAATGCCTGAGGATATGATCCCGCAAATTCAAAGGATCAAAGAAATTATTGAAGCGTTTAACATTCCAATTTATATTTTACCAGGTTACGAAGCCGATGATCTAATCGGCACAGCAGTTAAAGAAGCTGAGAAACAAGGATTTGATTGTTATGCTATCACTCCGGATAAAGATTACATTCAACTAATCTCTGAAAATATCAGAGTTGTTAAACCGGGTAAATCAACTGATGAGATCGTAATTCTTGATGAAGATAAAGTACGAGAAGAAATGGGTTTTGAACCGATTCAAATGATAGACTATCTTGCTCTGGTTGGAGATTCATCCGATGATATTCCGGGAGTTGCGGGAATCGGTCCCAAAACCGCTGTTCCACTTATTCAGAAATTTAAAACACTTGAGAACATTTATAAAAATTTAGATCAGATTGATAAAGCAAGTATTGTTAACAAACTTACAGAAAGCAAAGAGAATGCATTCCTCTCGAAAGAACTTGCAACGATTAAGACAGACACACCTTTCCATATGAATTTTGATGAAGCAAAATTTCATAACCCAAATATTGAAAAACTTCTAAAAATATTTGGTGCGTTAGAATTCAAATCATTTGCAAACAAACTTAAAAAACTTTTTCTAGAAGATAATCCGGAAAAACCAACAGAGATAAAAGAAGAAATTAAACAAGTGGCAATTGCAGAAGTTGAAAATGAAGAGGTCTCTGTGTTTGATAAAGGTAAAGTTAGGTACAAACTTATATTGACATATAAGGAAGCAAAAGAATTAGTACAGAAATTATCGATTAGTGATTTATTTGTGTTTGATACTGAAACAGATGGACTTGATACATTGAATGTAAATCTTGCCGGATGTTCTTTTGCAGTAAAACCTAAAGAAGCATTTTTCGTTGCAACTAATCCTTCTGCTGAATCTTCTTCCCTGTTCTCAGCAGATATGTCTGATCGTTTACCGACAGATGACTTTGTAAAACTTTTTAAACCGTTATTTGAGAATAATAAAATTAAAAAAGTCTGTCAAAACGGTAAGTATGATATTGGAGTACTACGTCATTACGGAATTGAAGTAAAGAATTTTTATTTCGATACGATGCTTGCAAGTTATGTTATTGATCCGGATGAAAAACACGGTATGGATGATTTATCAGAAAAGTATTTGAAGTACCGCCCCATCGCCTTGCTTGAATTAATCGGCTCTAAAAAAACTCCAGAAAAAATATTTGAGGTTGACCCGAACCAACTTTCCGATTATTCTGCCGAAGATGCAGATATAACATTTAGACTTTACGAGCTATTGGATAAACAACTAAGAAAAGAGAAATTAGAAAAACTTGCATACGATATTGAATTCCCTCTTGTACCGGTATTGGAAGATATGGAACGAACCGGGATAAGAATTGATACTAAAAGTCTAAAAATATTTAGTGATGATCTACAAATTCTGCTTGAGAACTATTCCAAAGAAATAATAAAACATGCCGGAGAAAATTTTAATATAAATTCCACACAGCAACTTCAAAAAATACTTTTTGAAAAATTAAAACTTCCCCAGACAACTAAAACTAAAACTGGATATTCTACTGATGCAAAATCTTTAGAATATTTACGCGGCACACATCCGATCATTGATATTATTTCCGATTACCGCCAGGTAGCAAAATTAAAATCAACTTATGCAGATTCACTTCCGTTACTGATTCATTCTAGCACTGGAAGAATACATACGTCTTACAATCAAGCAGCAGTTTCAACCGGAAGATTATCAAGTAATGATCCTAATCTTCAAAACATTCCTATCAGAACGGATCTTGGAAAAGAAATCCGAAAAGCGTTTGTGCCGCGAGATAAGAACTACGTAATTCTTTCTGCAGATTACAGCCAGATTGAATTAAGAATTATGGCAAGTATTTGTCACGATGAAACATTAATGAATGCGTTTCAATCCGGAGAAGATATTCACCGAAGAACAGCCGCATTAATTTTCAAAGTTGATCCAAAAGATGTTACACAAGATATGCGCCGCAAAGCTAAAGAAGTAAATTTTGGGATTCTTTATGGACTCGGACCATTTGGCTTAAAATCACGATTAGGTATTACGCAGGCAGAAGCGAAAAATATTATTGATGATTATTTTTCTTCATTCAAGAATGTAAGAAAGTTAATGGATGAATTAATTGCCAAAGCCAAGAAGAAAGAATATGCAGAAACACTTTACGGACGAAGAAGATATTTAAAAAATATTAATAGTAAGAATAGAGTTGTTCAGCAATTTGAAGCACGTGTTGCTATTAATATGCCAATACAAGGAAGCGCAGCAGATATGATAAAACTCGCAATGATAAAAATTCATAATGAGTTGGAAAAAAGGAAGGCAAAGACAAAAATGGTTTTACAAGTTCATGATGAATTGGTATTTGATGCACACAAAGATGAGGTTGAAGAGTTGCGTCCGTTAATTGTAGAACTTATGGAGAATGCTTTACCATTAGATGTACCGGTGGTTGCAGAGACCGGTGTTGGCGATAATTGGTTGGATGCACATTGAAATTTTTACTGTGGAGACGCGATATATCGCGTCTCTACAAATATTTTTTATTAGACAACGTTTACCATCCTCTACAACAAATCATAGATATTTTCAGAATCATCTTTTTCTAATTCCCATTTTAGCGGGTTCTGTTCAATATATTTTCTGATGTTATATAATTCTTTTTCGTTTCGAATTATGCGGTCATAAAACCGTGGTTGCCAAGCAAAATTAAGAGACCCTTTATCACGAGCAGATTGTGTAACTGCAGATTTGAAAGAACCAACGATATTTGATAATGAAAGTTTTTTGTTTTGTAGAGACGGGGCATGCCCTGTCTCTACGTTTGGGTTAATGATAATTATTCCGTGAAGATGATTTGGCATTATTACATAATAATCTAATTCAGCATTGGGAAAATAAATTGGAATATCATCCCAACATTTCTTAGCTAATTTCCCTAATTTATTGAATATCATTTTTCCATTTTCAACTTGACCAAAATAACTAACATGATTCTTCGTATTTATTGTTACATAATACCACCATGGATTTGAGTAATCCCATTCTTCTAATCTTGCTGATTCAATGCGAAATGTTTCTTTGAATTTTGTCATATTAATTAACTAGGTGTTAAATGTAGTACCTCAACCCCAAAACGTAAAGACTCACTACAAACAAATCTTTACAAAGATTAATCTGTTAAAAACTTATAGATCAAATAACCAAAATTTATTTGCAACAATCCGAAAGCCACTCCGCTGTATAGATCCAAATGATCTACTTCATCAAGTGTAGATTGATTTTTTGTTTGAAGATAATCATCATATTTTCTATCGGCTTTGATCTTGAAATATGCCGCAACACCGCCTAATACAGTTGCACTTCCAATCAAAATCTTAAAAGCATTCGAACTGAAGAAATTTTCCGTTTTGTTTTTATTTATATACTCATAAATGTCTGGTTGAATGGAAGAATATTCAGTCGGTTTCATATTATAGTTGAAATGATAATCTTTACCACACTCCGGAATTCGAAGAGTATCATAAATATTTTTTTGGCCCCATTTAAAAGAGGAATTTTGAATAAATAATAAATGATTTCCTTTGGTAAGATTAACCTCAGCTTTCTCCTTCCCAATTAATAAAGTATCAACATAAATACGGGCATCAGGTTTGTTCGTAACAATTTCAACCTTACTATTACAGTCCTGTGCGAAGCAGTTTACAGAAGAAAATATAATAACCGCAATAAATGTTAGTGCTAAATTATTATTCTTTATTTGAGATCTGATACGCATTAATTATTCCCTTATCGGCACCTAAATATAAAATGCCGTCATAATAAACAGGAGATAGTTTAACTCTCTTTTCAAAATCATAAGTTTTAGTTATCTCTCCGCTGTTAGTATCAATAAAATAAATTTTTCTATTCAGATCAGGTTGAACAAGATAATTTTTGAAAAGTAAAGGTGTAGTATTTATCACTCCGCCGGTCTCTATTTCCCAATTTATCTTGCCCGATGATTTATCGATACAAAATATTTCTCCTGCAAGATTTCCAACAAATACTTTATCCTCATTTATAACCGGGGTAGAAAGAATTTTACTTTTTGTATCAACTGTCCAAACAATTTTCCCATCATTAACTAAGACACAAAATAATTTTCCGCTGTTATCTCCGAAGTATGCATAATCCCCATCGATCGAAAAATTTCCTTCAATGCCATTACATATATTTATTCTATATTTTATTTCACCGGTATTAGACGAAACTGCGATCAACTCCCCCTTTTCATTTCCAAAAAGAATTAAGTTTCCGTTAGATGCGGGTGAAGATTTTGTTGCAGTTTTTATATTCAAACTCCATTCTCGTGAACCGATAAAATTAAATTTAATTAATTCTCCTTGATCTGTAAGCACAACAACACCATCATTCAATTTTATCATTTCATTTTGTACGCTGCCGTAAAGATTTGATTCAAACAAAACCTTTCCATTTACGTAATCAAAAATTTTAAGTACTGAATATTTTTCATTGAACTGATTTAGCAAAATAAATACTCTAAAATTATTAATGATTGGAGCAATAGAAAGAGAGCCGGAATATTTTTCATAACCGAACATTTCGCCTGAGGTTCTATCAAACGCATATAACTTGCCGGATAAATCTCCAACAAAAAGAATATTATCATAAATAATAACAGATGTATTAGCTTGGCTACCATTTGTTTCAGCAAACCATTTTAATTTTATGTTGTCTTCAACTGATATATTTTGAAAAAACTTTCTTTCTGAATTTTCCCCAAACATAAAATAACCGGAACCACCGACTATCATATTTTTCAAAACAATTGAATGAGAACAACTTAAAAGAATTAAGACAATAAATGGTGAGATATATTTGATATGTGTCTTTTTCAAAAATCCCATCCGAAGAAAAACTGATAAAATAAACCCTGTTGTAGTTGAGTAAAATCTTTTTCAATTTTTTTGCCAATATCATACCTCAAAGCAAAAACATTGAATATGTTTATTCTAATTCCAGCGCCGATGCTTCCTAATGTTTCTTTGTAATCTTTATCCCATGCGGCACCGGCATCAAAAAATACCGCTCCTCTGATCTGGGAAAAAGATAAACCTAAGAATGGGAAATTAATAGTGAATTGATCAACAAGCGGAAATCTTAATTCTATAGAGGATAACCACATTTTCTCACCACGTATAGACCAAAGATTCCAACCGCGCAAGTCCCAACTTCCGCCCGCGAAATACCTTCTTGCTTCTTTACCATCATTAATAAAAATTGCTGCTCGAGTTGCTAAGCTGCTTCTTAAACCTAAGCGGAAATATTTTCTATAATCGGCTATAATGGAATAGTAGTTTACATTACTGTATTTCACATCGCTGGTGTAGCCGAGTAATAATCTAAATCGTGAACCGTCAACCGGACCGGTAGCAACCCAAATTGCATTATCATGAACAAAAGAAATAGTATTAGTTACCAGAAGAGATTTTCTAGTAATGAAACTTCCGGATAATTCTTTATCAGAATTTGCAATATCCATTTCAGCTTCAAGACGCTGGAATGTTGAGAACGGATAAACAAGAGAAATGTAACCACCGAAAACTCTTTCGTAAAAATATTCGTCTGACTCTCTAATATCGTAGCGTCTTCCCGAATAGTTGAAAACCCCGAAACCGTAATTTGTTCTATCTTTCAAACTAACACGGGCAAGTGATAAATTAAAATTTTTCAGAATCTCACTTTGTACTTCTGCTGTATTAGAAATATAAAATACATATTGTTCATCGCCTAAGAGATCGCTTAAGCTTAATAACGCACCGCCTCTTGTTCCGTAAACCGGATCGGTTACTAATTGACTAACTGCATAATCTAAATTGTATTCCTTTTCATATTTAAGTCGGTCATACTCGGCAGTTAGTTTGATCCTATCAGAAGTCCACATCGATCCTAAATTATCAAAATTAAATGATACGTACTTTTCGTTTTTTGTAGTATTTAAATCAAGAGAATAAAATTGAAACGAAAAATTTTCAAATCCGGAAGTAACAAGAGTATTCTTATCAACAAATGAAAAATCATAAACACTTGTTATGAACTTTGTAACTTGAGTCATTCCGTTTGCTCTATCTCCGCTTACGGGAATTTTCCAAATATTATAAGTGCCGTCATAATCGCTTGTAAAGTAGAGCTCTGAAAAATCCGGTGAGAAATGCGGAGTAGAAATATTTGCGTTAACATTTGTTAGGTAAGATATTTCATGTGTAGTCAAATCGTATTCAAACAGATTATACTTTTGCTTAAAAAGTCCGTCAGTTCGGTCTGACGAAAATATTATTTTACTTCCGTCTTTATTAAATGTAGGATCAATATCTTCGTAATAATCATTAGTTAAACGAGTCAGTTGTTTTGTATTTAGATTATAAATAAATAAATCGCTAAAACCTTTTGTATCAGTTGCAGTAAAAACGATTTGATTGCCATCTGTAGAAAAACTTGGAGCTTTAATTCTGATCAATCCGTCAAACTGAAAAGTATTAATTAGCTTTTCTTCTTTGACTGAATAAACATGCAGAACATCGGTAGCTTGGCTTCTTGTAATGAAAGCAAGTAATCCGTTGGAAGAAACTGAAAAAGTATTTTCTAGTAGATGGAATGCTTCAAAAATTGCATCACGTTCGCCTTCAATTAAAACTTCAGCTTCGGCATAATCTGAACTATCCGGTTTATAATCCATCCGCATAACGGAAGTGTAACCGACATGATTACCGATGAAATAAATTTCTTTTTTATTACCATTCTGAAAAAATCTTGGAGCAAAATTGAAACCGGCATTAGTAATTTTTTTTGCTTGAATGAAATGCGGATAGTTTTCTTTGTATAGTGGGAAATATTTTTGTCTTAAATCGTAGGTCCACTTATTATCAAGATCATTTATTTTTTCACCGGTTACAAATTCTAATAGATCTGTGAATTTATTAAACCTCCAAAAGTTTTCTAACAAAGCAAGTATTTTATCTTCACCGTAATTCTTTCCAACAAATTCAAGAAATTTTTGTCCTTCTTTATACATTAAGTATCCGGCGAGATATTCAAGATCAGTAAGTGGAATAAAATTTCCATTAAGAACAGCATCACGCATTACCATTTCGGATTGTGTGTCCCAATCGGACGACCAATATTCTGCCAGACCTTCTACAAACCAAAGCGGCGGCATTTTATCCGTGTTGATTCTGTGATCGTTCAATTCATTATAAATTTTGTTTGTCATGAAAACATGAACCAACTCATGTCTGATCACATGTTTAAATTGTGCAAGATTTCCTAGATAAGGAATAACAACTCGTCCTTTCATAAATTCAAAAAAGCCGCCGATACCTTCAGGAATAAATCCAGGAGAAATATTTGTTTGCTGGAAATGTGTATGCGTGTTGTAAAAGATTAAAGGAATTTTATTTGTTACGTAGTGATTGAATTTTGTTTTGTGGGATTCGAATGCTTCTTCGGCATACTTAGCACCTATCTCAGCAATTTCTGTAAAGTCATCATAATAATAAATGTTGAAGTGTTCAGTCTTAAGAACTTTCCAATTAAATTTTTCGTATTGAACTTTGTTACGTCCGAAGAAGTAAAATTGGGCGGAAATAATTTGAGGAGTTAAAAATATAACTAGTAAATATATCCGCCAATTTTTTATCAAAGATGAGCCTTTAAGTAATTTATACTATCAATACTTGTCGGATCAAATTCGCGTAATACTGCGTGGTAAAAAGTTGCCCAATCACCTAAATAAATTAAATCAACCAATCTTAGTTTTGCATTCGCTTCGTTACTTGTAAGATTAATAACTTCCGCTCCGGCTTTTCTAACCATTTCGGAAGTTAGATCAAATCGTTTCTTAACTTGTGGATGATAATCTTCATCAAGAATATTAATTAATTTTAAATTCATTGTAGGTTTATATCCTTCCCAACCTAAAATCTCATTGTGATCGAGTTCCGGTAAATATCCAAAGAACGCATGATGTTTTGCATTCTCATTAAACTGCCCTTTTATTCTTGTTCCCACAACAGATGTATAATCGCTAACTGCATAAATCAATGGAATAAAACCAAGCATCTGTTCGGCTAAATTCAATGCAGCATTATTTTCTTTCGAATATTCTAATCCTTTTCTTTTTAATAACTCGATGACTTGTTTAACATTCTTAGTTTGACTGGGAACTAATTTCAATGAATGGACAATCTTAAGCAATGTAAAAAAATTTATCCAAAGAGCAAATCTTGGTTGATAACCTTTTAAAAGTTTTGCAAATGGAATTTTCTTTTTCATTGCAATCTCTTCAAGCTTACCACCGGTTGATAAACAAACAATTTGGCATTTCTTTTTTATTGCTTGATTCAATGCTGAAATTGTTTCTTCAGTATTGCCTGAGTAAGAAGATGCAATTACTAAAGTATTTTCATTTGCATAAGGAGGCAGTTCGTAATTTCTGTTAACGGTGTAAGGATATTTTAATTCAGTGCGCAAATAATTTTGTAAAAGATCACCGCCGATTGCAGAACCGCCAAGACCAGTAAGAATAATATTTTTGATCTTAGAAGTTTTAACGGATGATACTCTAAACTTATTGTTCCATGCATATTCCACCTGCACATAAGAATCAGTTAATACTTTGAATTGATTATGGACATCATATTTCGAAATCATTTCTTGTAAGTTCATTATAATCCTCAATAAAGATTTATTATTTGGTTTTTTATTTTTCTGTTATAATACTCATGAATTGCATCGTTTATTTCTTTTTCAGTCTTGAGTTCTAAACATTTATTTGCCAAAAGTTCTACTTCTTTCAGATCAATGCTTCTTATTATTTTTTTAATGTGAGGAATAGCAGAAGCTGAAACACTTAACGATTCCAATCCTAGTCCTATTAATAACGGAACTGCAAACGGATCGGCAGCCATTTCACCGCACATACTAACCGGTGTTTTCGTTTTTTTACCATTATTAATTATGTGGTAAAGCGTTCTAACTACAGCAGGATGAAATTCTTGATAGATATTCGAGACAATATCATTTCCTCTATCAACTGCAAGTAAATATTGAATTAAATCATTTGTACCAATGCTGGCAAAATCAACTTCATCAGCAAAATCTTGCATCATCACAGCTGCGGACGGAATCTCGATCATAATTCCAACGCTCATATGCTTATCGAAGTGTTTCCCTTCTTTTTTTAATTCGGATTTACATTGATCAATAATTTCTTTTGAAGTTCGGATTTCATATAGAGAAGAAATCATAGGCAGCATAAATTTTATATTTTTATGTGTACTTGCTCTTAAGACTGCACGTATTTGAGTTTTGAAAAGTTGAGTATTATCTAACAACAAACGAATTCCTCTCCAGCCTAAAAACGGATTTGGTTCTTTTAGATCAACAGGCAAAACTTTATCTCCGCCGATATCAAATGCACGGATTATTACAATTTCAGGATAGATCCTTTCCGCAATATTTTTATAAACACTGAATTGTTCTTCTTCATCAGCGAATGTTTCGTAGACTTCGAACAATTGTTCTGTGCGTACCAGACCAACACCTTTTGCCCTGTTCTGTACAATAAATTCCATCTCTTCAATTAGATCAAGATTTGCCAACAGTTGAATCTCTTTCCCATCTAATGTCGTTGCAGATAAATCGCGGAGTTTAATTAATTCATGATCTTCTTTCGTAAGCTTATCAATTTTCTTTTGATAGTGTTGAAGCTGTTTATCGTTAGGATTAATAATTACTTCACCTTTATATCCGTCAATAATTATAAGATCATTTTCTTTAATCCTATTAGTTGCATCATGCAGACCAACTACTGCCGGAATATTTAACGATCTTGCAACAATCGCAGCGTGAGAAGTTAAACCACCAAAATCCGTTACGTATCCTTTAACATTTACACGTGAGAATAAAACCGTATCTGATGGAGTTACAGTTGTAGTAATTACTACAACATCATTAGTAATTCTGGATTTCCATTTTTTCTTTTTGAGATTTCTAATAATTCTATTCTTTATGTCCTCAATATCATGAGAACGCTCTTTCATATAAGATTCATGCGAGAGGTTCATAAGATCTGTGTATTTAGAAATCTCATCATTTACAATGTATTCAGGGACGCGTTTCTCATTTTTAATTCTACTTTGAATAGTTGCTACAAGAATCGGATCGTCAAGAATCATAATTTGGGCTTCGAATATTGCGGCTCTCTTTTCACCTAGTTTATCAACAGCAAGAGAAAATATTTTTCTTAATTCTTTTTTTGATTGGTGCAGAGCTGTTTCAAGATTTTGTAGAGCTTCATTTACATCTGTGATTGGATCATTAACAATTTCTTCTTTTTCTTTTTTGTAAAGAAATGCCTTCGATATTGCTATACCAGGTGCTGCAGCAATCCCTTTTAAAATATTTTCTGATTCAGATTTCATATTATAGCTCGTCAAATCCTCTGTTGAAATAATCTACTATTTCTTTTGAAGCATGTTCTTCATCTTCCCCGTCAAAGATCAACAATATTTCAGATCCTTTTTCAGCAGCAAGTGTCATAACACCAATTATACTTTTTCCGTTTATGTGAAGACCATCTTTATTTAGGAAAAAATCGCATTTGTACTTTGATGCTAATTTTACAATTGTCGCTGCCGGACGGGTGTGCAAACCGGCATTATTTATAATTTTAATTTTATATTCGATCATTTGTTCCTTGTAATAAGAGCATTAGCTAACCAGATCATTAAATTTTTACCATCACTATCTTCTAATGAAGATAAATTCTTTAATGCCAATTTAGTGTATTTCATAATCTCGTGCTCAGCATCTTTAATAACTCCTAATTTCAAATAGAGATTACTATACTTATGAATTTCACTTCGTGAAATTCCCTTTTGCTTTATAACTTTGATAAGTTCAGTCCGATCTTTAACATTAGATTTTTCAAGTGCACGTAAAAATAAATAAGTCTTTTTCCCTTCAACTAAATCACTTCCAATTGTTTTCCCAATTTGATCTTCTTCGCCAACAATATCGAGCAGATCATCTTGTATTTGAAAGGCCATGCCGAGATTTTTACCATAATTTGAAACTGCTTTAATTTCTTTTGCTGAAGCACCACACAGTTGTGCACCGATGGAACAGCACATTTCAGCCAACGCTGCAGTTTTCTTATAGATCATTCTTTGGTATTCAGTTATAGAAACGTTTTGTCGAAGTTCAAAATCTTTATCTAAGCTTTGCCCTTCACAAACTTCAATTACACCATGTGTAAATGCTGAAACAATTTCTTTTACATTATTCTTACAATCTTTTAGAAGACTATCGTAAGCAAGTGCAATTAAATTATCACCAGCGAGTATTGCAGTGTTAACATCATACTTTTTATGAAGAGTTTTTCTTCCTCGACGTTTTGGGGAATTATCCATTATATCATCATGTGCGAGAGTAAAGTTGTGAAGTATTTCAACTGCAATTGCTGCATTATATACATTCTGGAATTTTCCACCAATAGCTTTCGATGAAATTAGAACAAGAAACGGACGAAGACGTTTTCCTCCTCCATTTAGAATATAAGAACAAGGTTCATACAGAGATTTTGGTTCTTTCCCTTTGAGAAGTAAACTTAATCTCTTTTCAATTATTGAAATTTCAGCGTGATAAATGTTATTAAATTTTCCCGAATTAGAATTCAATACAGTTCCTCTTTTCTTATCAATCCAACTTTCTTGAAATTTTGAATATTTTTACTTCCTGTTAAGTACATAATTCTTTTTACTATTGAGAACCAAGATTGAATTAATTCTACAACACTATTTATATCATTCTTCACAACTTTTTGTAAAATAATTCTTGCAGATGCAGCAAGATCAGCACCAAGTGCAATTGATTTCGCAATATCAGCTCCGTTTGAAATTCCGCCGGAAGAAATAAGTGTAAAATCAAAATCTTTTTTTAATTCCTTAACTTTTCTAACACAATATGATGTAGGTAAACCCCATTCTTGAAAATAATTATCGGTTTTATTACTTCTTTTTAATTCCACAGCAGCCCAGCTTGTTCCACCTGCACCTGATACATCAATTCCTTTTACACCAGCTTCCAAAAGTTTTTTTGCTGCCAGTTTGCTTATTCCGGAACCAACTTCTTTAACAATCACCGGTGTTTCTATTTTTAAACAAATCTTCTCAATATTTTTAATCAAACCCTTAAAATCCGGTGCACCTTCTGCTTGCAATAATTCTTGAAGTGGATTAACATGGATGACCATTGCATCAGCTTCAACGAGATCAATTAGCAATTTGATATCGTTAATCAAATTTTTAGATTTTGCAACTTGAGCTGCGCCAATATTTCCGAGTATAGGAACCTTTCCGGCATTCTTTCTAACTACTCTATAAGTGGAGTGATACTTTTTATCTTCTAAAGCCTGTCTTTGGCTGCCAACTCCAATTGGAATTTGTAGTTCATTAGCCACGATTGCCAATTTTTCATTAATTCTTTTAGCTTCTTCAGTTCCGCCAGTCATACAAGAAATTAAGAATGGATAATTAATTTTCTTTTTAAGGAACCTAGTTGATAGATCAATTTTATTAAACTCAACCTCAGTTATTGCGTAATGTTCAAATTCATAGTTCTCAAATCCATTAGTCTTTGTCTTGAATGAAACCTTCTCAGAAAGACAAAGTTCTATGTGATCTTTTTTCCGCTTTGATGTATTACTTTCTTGCATGAATATTACTTTTTTATTTCGTGAACAAAATAAATATTTTTTAAGTGAGATTCTTTGTTTGCTTTTATCTCATTTAACAAGAATCTATTTTTTTAAGTCTATTGTTAATTCTTTTCTTAGAATTTTATATAACAATCGGTTAAATTGCTTTTAAAATAATTATTAAATCATAAGGTAACTTTATGGCAAAAGTACGATTAAATTTCTGGCAAGTTTGGAATATGAGCTTTGGGTTTTTAGGAATACAATTCGGTTTCGCTCTTCAGAATGCAAATGTCAGTAGAATATTTGAAACATTGGGAGCGAGCATAGATCAAATTCCAATCTTATGGATTGCAGCCCCTGTAACTGGATTAATCGTTCAGCCAATCATAGGTTATTTAAGCGATAGAACGTGGGGAAAATTAGGCAGACGTCGCCCATATTTTCTAATTGGTGCTATACTTGCTTCTCTTGCATTATTAATAATGCCCAACTCTCCAGCACTTTGGGTCGCCGCGGGTATGTTATGGATTATGGATGCATCAATAAATATTTCTATGGAACCTTTCCGTGCTTTAGTTGCTGATCTCCTGCCTTCAGAACAACGAACTACTGGGTTTGCTGTTCAAAGTTTTTTTATAGGAACTGGAGCAATCATTGCATCAGTCTTGCCATATATTTTTACCAACTGGCTTGGAATTAGTAATACTGCACCAGCAGGACAAATTCCACCATCAGTACGCTATTCTTTTTATATAGGCGCATTTGCATTTATATCAGCAGTTGGTTGGACAGTCTTCCGAACTAAAGAGTATCCTCCAGAGAATATAGAACAATTTGAACATAACAAATTGCAAAGTAAGGGTTTACTTAAGGGAGTTGCTGAAATATTTAAATCTTTTATTGGAATGCCTAAGACAATGATTCAACTTGCTGTCGTACAATTTTTTTCTTGGTTTGCACTTTTTGCAATGTGGATTTACACTACACCTGCCGTTACTCATCACATATATGGTGCAACAGATACTTCCTCTAAACTATTTAATGAAGGAGCAAATTGGGTTGGAGTTTTATTTGCGATCTATAATGGTTTTGCAGCACTTACAGCATTTTTACTTCCATGGATTGCAAAAAGAACTTCCCGCAAAACTGTACACATGATTAGTCTAATTTGTGGAGGAATCGGGCTTGCATCATTTTATGTTATTAAGAATCCAAATCTTTTACTCATTTCTGAATTAGGAATTGGTTTAGCTTGGTCATCAATTCTTGCAATGCCTTATGCAATACTCGCAGGTTCCATTCCTTCTGAAAAGATGGGTGTTTATATGGGCATCTTTAATTTCTTTATTGTAATACCCCAAATTACTGCTGCAGCTATACTTGGTTTTTTTGTTAAACATTTTTTCAACAATGATGCTATATACGCATTACTTATTGGAGGTGCGTCAATGATTATTGCAGCTGCTTTAGTAATGTTTGTAAATGATTTAGATGAAGTGAAGTGAAATAAAATGCAATGAACTAAATAGACAAAAAATTCATAGGACTATTTTAAGTTCTGTTTTTGTGCTTTGCGATTTATTTTAACTTCAACACTGTAATTATTCTTATACTTTTGGTTTGATCCGGTATAATCATATAATTCAACAACTATGTAGCGAGGTTTATCTTTTACATTTTCAGTAAATGTAACAGACTTTTCTTTATAATCTTCAATAGTTAGCCAGTTGGATGATTTCATTTGCCATTCTTTACCAACACACAATTTAATTTTGTCAGTTATTGTTTTGAAAAAAATTTCAGCTTTTTGTAATTCATTGCTATTGTAAAATGATGCATTATATGAACCATCCTCTTCATCAATAAACGCATCTACAGCATCATTGAGTTTTACTAGTTGTTGAGTTGCCAAATTCGGGTTCTCTAATAAAAAGAAATATGCAATAGAGTGTGCAACTAGAAAATCTAATGTAGAGCAGAAATCTGATGTGCTGTCAAGCGATAAAGCATTTGGTTCTGCTATTGCAGTTTGCAAAATGTAATTTCCTAAAGAATTCTCGGATCCAATTACGTACAAAACATATTTACCTGAGATTGTAATTGTGGTTACTATATTTCCATAACCTTTATTATTTCGATCACTTTGTTTGAATATCTTTCCTTGAGAATTAACCAATGCAAGACTCGGTTGAAATTTTTGTGTGTACACAACAAAATTTACAGCTTCTCCTTCGAAGAGTTCAATTTCATAACCATCATACCGACCAAAATCTTTTTTATATAAATCCTTGGCTGTCAACTCTCCTTTAATTTCATTAAAATCAACTTGGATTTTTTTGGGTTTCTCTTGAGCATAATTGATCTGAGAAAGAATTATCATCAAAACAAAAACATATTTCCATACTTTCATTTAATTGCCTCTTGAATTCAAAACTAATGTCCTTTTGCAAATGATTTTTCACTTACAGTTTTAACTTTTGAATCATGTACCATTAACCAGAGTAGAGCGGACACGGCTAATGAAATAGCACTTATAATAAAAATAATATTCTTGTTGCCGGCATTTTGAACAAATGTACCTAAAACTAAACTGACAAATAATTGTGGCAACACAACCGAAAGATTAAATACGCCCATGAATAATCCCATACGATTCTTATTTACTTTTTCAGACATAATTGCAAACGGTAAACTTACTATTGCGGCCCAACCAACACCAGCGACAGCCATTAATATCCAAACAATTAGTGAACTAGTACCCATCAAAACTATTCCGAAGTAAGCAAGCGACATCACAGCTAAACATAAAAAGTGAGTTTTTACTCTTCCAATTTTTTCTGTGATCGGCTCAAGAACAAATGCCGGTAGAATAGCACCTACCGCACTCAATATTAGAAATGAAATTGATAATATTTGTCCAGTCTCAACCGGTGAAGATGGATTTAATTTCTGTTCGATATAACCGATCATATAAACAAACATTGTTTGCACACCGATCCACGAAAATGAATTTGCGGCTAGAACTTTTTTATATGAAACTATCCCATACTTATCATTTTTATCATCTTCTTTTTTAACAACTGTTTTTAATACAAAGAATAAAGAAACTATTAGGAGCCAAATAATAATATACTGATTAACATCAGGTGATAACTTTACAAATGAAGAAACTATAAAATGAATTGCTAACAGAATAAAACCATATAGTGGTTCTAAGATAGATATGAATTCTTCGAATGAATACGTAGAACTTTTGGAATCTTTTTCAACTTCTGAAATCAATTCACGAGGTTCATCAATAAAAAACATTGGTATTAATGAAAAAGCAAGGACAAGAAATACTCCAAAATAGATCAAAAAATAATTTCCAAAGATTGCCCCGAGCGCATAAGCAAGAACTCCAAATGAACCGGATATTGTTTGCATCCAGGTATAACCTTTAGTTCTTGGTACACCTTCGGGAGTAACATCAGCAATTATAGCCCTTGTTGGATTAAATGAAACGTTGATCGCCAAATCCAAAGTGAGAGCAACAAAGACTGCGACAACAATTATATTACTCACTCCAAAAAATCCGCTGATCTTGTCAATATTGGGAAGTGCAAATAACATTAATGCCGCTATTGTTCCGCCAATTAAAATAAATGGTCTTCTTCTTCCATTCCAGAACCAAACTTTATCACTTATTAATCCTACAATCGGTTGACCGATTATTCCGGCTAAAGGTCCCGCTGCCCAGACAAAGCCAATCTCATGAAGATCTAAATTATATTTTGTCCGCATTAACCAACTAAGTGCAGCTATTTGAATTGACAGAGCAAAGCCCATTGCTGTGGAAGGTAAACTAAGTATTGAATAAAAAGTATTGGAGAGTTTCTTCTGCATCTCTGACATTATGACCTCTAACTATTTCAAGTTTTGTGTAAAGATATTGATTGCATAATTAATTAAAAAGGTTTTTTCTGTAACAAAGTTTCGCATCCAAAAGAAATATACTCTTTTAATATTGGAATCTTCGGGAGTTTGATCGTTGGTAAACCAAATCGTAAAGCGTATATAGGTCTAAACAGAAAAAAATCTTTTTTGATCGGTATGAAATTCTGCAGTAAACACTGAAATTCAAACTCGTGAACGGTACACCCTGTGCCGTAATGCAGCTTGATTTCATCAATATATCCTGCATCCTCACCTAATAATTTTGCAACTGGTTTTAAAATAGACTTTGGAAGAATGTGTAAATAAGGAATCGTCTTTAAGAAACTTTTTCCGATTTGCTGATGACCGGCAAATGGTGATCGTTTTGGAGGAAAGCTTATAAATAGAAATCCATTATAGTTAAGTAGTTTACCAAGGTTGTCAAAAGCTGCTTTTTTATCCGACACATGTTCTATCACTTCACGGATAATTATTACATCAAAGGTTTCGGATAATTGTCCCGGTAGTTTTGAATCAGTAATATCTCCAACTATAATTTTAAGATTATGATTTTTCTTTATGGCTGTTTCAGCACGTGTGGGACTTAGCTCAACTCCAACTACATGCATTCCGATCTCTTGCAGAGTTTCCAATAAACCGCCTTCGGCACATCCAACTTCTAAAACTTTCATTTTATGAAAATCCGAAATCATTTTTTGGAAATAAGGAAGTAAATATTCTTTTGTATATTGTTTTTGTTCGTAGAAATGTTTTTCAGCCATAGTATTCTTTTAGAAGTTATATGAAAATTTAATCAAACATTTCGAACGAGCCAAAATTCCTTAAGCAATTTGGCTCATAAAATCTTTTTTTTGTGATAATGTTAATTCCTTGCAATTAACTCGCAATAAAAATAAATTTTGCCATCAATTATAGAATTATGACTGAGAGTTCGACAGAAAAGAACATTACCGTTAACCGAAAAGCAAAACATGATTATTTTATTCTTCAGACTTACGAAGCGGGTATTGTTTTAGTAGGAACGGAAGTAAAAGCATTAAGACAGAACAAAGCTAATCTTGTTGATAGTTACGCAACTCTGGCAAACGATGGAGTTTGGTTACATAATGCAAACATATCCGTCTATGAACAAGGTAGTATAAACAACCACGATCCGGTTAGAAAAAGGAAATTACTTCTTAATAAAAGTGAAATTAGAAAGTTGGACAAAGCTGTTACAGAAAAAGGAAATACATTAATTCCTTTACGGCTTTATTTCAAAGATGGTTTAGTAAAAGTAGAATTGGCAGTAGCAACCGGCAAGAGACAGTACGATAAACGCGAAGATATTGCCAAGCGAGATTTAATTAGAGAAATGCAAAGAAAATTTAAGTAGCTTTTTCAGGAGACAATATTGAATAAAAAAACTCTCTTCCCACCTCTTAAAGAACAGATGGACTTGATCAAAAGAGGCGCTTCTGAAATTATCCCTGAAGAGGAATTAGTTCAGAAATTAGAAAAATCTATAAAAGAAAATAAACCGCTTAACATCAAACTTGGCTGCGATCCTACACGTCCAGATCTCCATCTCGGTCATTCAGTTGTATTACGCAAGTTAGCTCAGTTCCAACAACTCGGACATACAGCAATTTTAATCATTGGCGATTTTACCGGAATGATTGGTGATCCGTCCGGCAGAAACAGTTCACGTCCTCCCCTTTCTTTTTCGGAATCGCGCGAGAATGGAAAAAGTTATTTTGAACAAGCATCAAAAATTTTAGACCAAGTAAAAACAAAAATTGTTTACAATTCTGAATGGCTTGGAAAGATGACTTTTGAGGATGTGATTAAACTTGCTTCGAAATATACTGTTGCAAGGATGTTGGAACGTGACGATTTCACAAAAAGATATAAAGGCGGAATACCAATAAGTATGCATGAGGTATTATATCCATTAGCACAAGCGATGGATTCGGTTGCAATTCAAAGTGATGTTGAGTTAGGCGGAACGGATCAAAAATTTAATTTACTTGTAGGACGTGATATTCAACGTGAGTTTGGAATGCAGCCGCAAGTGATTCTTACTTTACCACTGCTAATTGGTACTGATGGCGTTGAGAAGATGAGCAAATCTCTCGACAATTATATTGGAATAAATGAAACTCCAAAAGATATTTACGGTAAAACACTTTCAATCTCTGACGCTCTGATCTATACTTATTTCGAATTAACAACTGATATTTCAAATGATGAATTAATAGCAATCAAACAAAATCTTTCTGATAAGAAAGTCAACCCGAGAGATATTAAAAGAACTTTGGCAAGAAAATTAGTGGAGATGTATCATTCGGTAGAAGCAGCAATCGAAGCTGAAACCGAGTTTGATAATATCTTTGTGAAAAAAGGTTTACCGGATGAAGTTGCAGAATACAAAATAGATCCTAACACGAAGGCAATGGAGATAATAGATTTAATTGTAGAAGTAGGATTTGCACCATCCAAAGGAGAAGCAAGAAGACTTGTGCAACAAGGCGGTGTAACAATTGACGGAGAAAAAATCAGTAATATTAAAGAAGTAATTCGGTTTGATAAAACTAAAATTCTTAAAGTAGGAAAAAGAAATTTTATTAAAATAATAGGTAAATAAAATGGAGGATAATAACTTGTACGTTCCAACAAAAATCTTTTTTACGAAAGGTGTCGGTAAACATAAAGAGTATCTTGCATCATTCGAGCTTGCTCTTCGAAATGCCGGCATTGAAATATGTAATCTAGTTTCAGTCAGCAGTATCTTCCCTATCGGCTGCAAGAGATTGAGCAAAGAACAAGGTTTAAAATTACTCAAGCCGGGACAAATTACACATTGTGTGATGGCACGGAACGCAACATGTGAACCGAATAGATTAATTGCCTCCTCTCTCGGTGTAGCAATTCCTGCCGATAAACAAATGTATGGATATCTATCAGAACATCATCCTTATGGAGAAACCGAAAAAATTGCCGGAGATTATGCTGAAGATCTTGCCGCAACAATGCTTGCAACTACTTTAGGAATAGATTTCGATTCTGATAAAGCATGGAACGAGAGAGAGCAGGTTTATAAAATGTCTAGAAAAATTGTTAACACTTTTAATATTACTCAATCTGCTCAAGGTGATAAAAAAGGACTTTGGACAACTGTGATTGCAGTTGGAATTCTACTTCCTTAAGAAAGATTATGCATAATCATTTTATTTTTTGGGTAATATTTTCAGTTATCATCATAGTTATGTTTTATATTGACCTTTCTGTAACTGCTCATAGAAAAGGTAAGATCAGTATAAAGTCAAGTCTGATCTGGAGCGGAGTGTGGATTGGTACAGCACTTCTATTCAATCTCCTTATACTTCTTTTTTTAGAAAACGGGAAACAAAAAGCGATTGAATTTCTTGCCGGTTACCTTGTAGAAAAATCACTTTCATTAGATAATCTTTTTGTTTTTCTTATGATTTTTAATGTGATGGGCATTAAAGATGAGAACCAACCTCACGTTCTTAAGTGGGGAATTATTTCAGCCATTGCAATGAGAATCCTTTTTATACTTGCCGGAATTGCTCTCATAAACATGTTCCATCCGATTATTTATTTCTTTGGTGCTCTTCTGCTTTATGCTGCATATCATATGGCGTTTGGAGAAGAGACACAAATTGATCTTGAAAACAACCGATTAGTAAAATTTGTTTCGAAGGCATTTAGAATTTTACCAAAGTATGAAGGTAGAAAGTTTTTTCTTACACAAGAAGGTAAATTATTTTTTACTCCGCTTTTTTTAACTTTAATTTTAGTTGAAGCTGCTGATGTTATATTTAATCTTGATTCTGTTCCTGCGGTTATAGCTATCACAACAGATTCATTTATTGTAATTACATCTAACATATTCGCCATACTTGGTCTTCGTGCATTATATTTTGCTTTAGCAGGAATTGTTGATTTGTTTGTTTATCTCAAATATGGTGTTTCAGTTATTCTTACTTTCGTAGGATTGAAAATGTTGGTTGCAGATTATGTTGTAATATCCACAGCTTTATCATTAGGAATAATTATTCTTTGTATTGCTGTTTCTGTTATTCTTTCTTTGATGAAAAAGAAACATGTTTCTTAAAATTAATTATTCCAATTACATGGACAATAAAAACGAATAATAATCCGGCTATCATTGGCTCGATTTGTTGTAATAATTCGTTTTTCAATTTCTCTCGTACAAAAAACCAAATCACACTTGAAGTAACTCCTCCTATAATTTCTACTATAGCATAATTTTTTGAAACTCTTATTTTTTCATAGTAAGCACCAAAGACAAGAAAAATAATTCCCGGAATACAAACACTTCCGATCAAATACCAAATAGTAATTACTGATTGAATAAAATATGCGATTAGAATACTTATACATGCCGTTACGATTAATCCAACTCTTGTATAATTTGGAATTTTTTCTATTGTTGATTTCTTTTTGAGCTTAAAAACAAAATCTCTTCCGAAAGTAGTAGCACTAAGAAAAATGAAACTGTTAAGAGTTGAAATTATAGTTGCGAACATTGCTGCGTAAAAAATTCCTTTAATTCCGCTTCCTAATATTTTTTCTGCATAAAGTGGAAATGATTGAACAGGATTTGGAAGATTTGGTAATGAAGCTCTTGCAAATAGGCCGGTTGTTGTAGTAAGAAAATCAAACAACCCCATAAATAGAACTGAAATAATAATTCCCCACTTAGCAACGTTTCCATTTTTTGCCGCATAACATCGCTGATGGAATCCTGGATCAGCGAAGGTCCAGAGTGCTATTAAAAACCAGACTAAAATGTAAATTGGAGAAACATTTGAAGTTAATGACAGATGTTCTTTCGGCAAATTTTGTTTTAAGAAATTCAGATCACCTACTTGAGAAAATGAAATGTAAACAATCAAGATGAATCCAATAAACATTATAAAAAACTGAAAGACATCGGTATATAAATCTGATTTATACCCACCTTTAAGTAAGTAAATTCCGGAAACAATGAAACTAATGATTAAAGCCGGAAGTAAGTTAATGTTGAAAATCATACTAAGAAGGCTAGCTACCATTAATAAATATGGCGCAGGCGAAACAAGTATGAATACAAGAACTGACGAGAATATCCCTACAGTTTTTCCATAGATTTGTTCTAACTTATCGGGTATAGTAAATAATTCTGCACTACGAATTTTTTTAGCAAAAAATATTGCGAACAAAATTGCAAATATGTAGTAAGGTAAACCTTGAGTGAACCAACTCAACAGTCCGTACCGATAAGTAAATTCACCCACACCAAGTATTCCACCATACCAGGTTGAAACATTTGTCATTATGAACAGAAATAAACCAACATTTCTACTAGCTAATAAATACTCGGAAAAATTTCCTTTCGGTTCTTTCTTAGGCAAGAAACCAATTAGAAATAGGATAGCAAAGAACACAGAAATAATAATAAAATCGAGTAGACTAAAAGAGACCATGTTTTTCCAATAAATCAAAATCACGTATAACAAAAATTATTCCGCCCTTAATTTGTAATTGCACTTTGTTATTAACTGCAATATTACTTGTACTTTCCTTTTGCCCAAACGGAAGAGTAATATTTTTCAAAGGATATTTTAATCCGGATGATTTAACACGAGTTTTAAAATCAAATCCATAAAGTGAAATGATTTCGTTTGGGATAGTTGTTAGAATAATATTTCCGGTATATGCTGATAGTAATGATTTTTGATGAATGATCAATATTTTAATTTTATTAAAATATTTTAATACAATACCAAGATTACAGAAAGAATGATCCAATCTGTCTCCAGTTGCACCAAGCAATATCACTTCATTATATCTCTTCTTCATTACAAATTTTAAACATTTTTCAACATCAGTATCATTCTGCCGATTAATTTTTATTATGTCACACTTGTTACTGTAATACTCATAAACATCCGGTCTTATGGAATCAAGGTCTCCAATAATATATTTTGGAATTAGATTTAAAATTTTAGCTGAATTAGCACCACCATCGGCACATAATAATGTTTTATAACCTTTATCTTGCAAAAATTTGACTGTATTCTTACTAGGAAGAAACCCATTAGCAAGAATTATACATTTCTTCATTATAGACCTAATTTAATACCAAATAAATAATTTCTTTCAGCTGCCGGGAAAAATTCTTTACCAATGCCATAAGCTGCATATAAATTATTAAATACATTAGTAATTTGGAAAAAGATTCTCATATTCTTTGCTGCTGGTTCCATTGTCAAATTATAAGATAAAAAAAGATTCGCAACAAAATATGGATCTACTCTATTATCCGAGTAATCAGTAAATCCCGGATAATTATTATTAAGTGATGAAAGTTGAGTATAGTAGTTATCTGTATAAAACTCGCTTACATATTTTGTAGAAAATTGCAAAAGGAAATTTTCTGAATGATATTTTAATATTGCATTAAAAGTAAAGTAAGGAAATCCGCTTATGGAGTTTCCATCAAGATTAAGCACGGCTGATTTACTATTACCATTTTGCTGATCAGTGTAATTAATAAAAGCAACACCTTTACTAATGTAATTCTTCGATAAAGATGCATTAGAAATAAATTCTATATTCTCGTTTAATTTAAAATTACCAAGTAGTTCAGTTCCATAATGAATTGTCCTATCCATATTGCCGGTTATTGGCTGGCCGAAGCGATCAACCTGACCTTGTTGAACAATCTCGTTATTAAATATCATATAGTATAAATTAAACGACAAACTCATATTTGTTGAAGAATACATTGAACCAAATTCAAAATCATTCATGGTTTCAGGTTTAACTAAAGGTTTTGAAAAATCATAATTCCCTAACGAATTAATTTCGAATAGTGGAGCAGCTCCTCCGCTTGATTCTGCGGCATCATAATAATTATTCAATCTTGGTTCTCGAGATACTCGAGCATAATTTAGATAAAAGTTAAAATCGGGTGATACTTTAAAATTAAAACCTAACCGTGTATTTAGAAAAGTATTATCAACTTTAAAATTATTATCTAAATACTTTTCATTAGATAGTTTATAAATGCTACTTATAAGCTGAACTTCTGCTTGTAAATTTGTTTGTTCATTTAGGTTATACTTTTCATTAACATAAAAATTGAAAATATCTTTACCACCGTTGTATTCATAATAACGATAATTTTTATTCAATCCGTCAGGTAATCCGTCCGCGAACAAAATGCTCCCCCAGTGAAGGGATTTATGAAATCGTAATTCTCCGCCAACGATTAATTCCCCATTATCATGTATAATATTTATCCTAGGAATCCAGCCCCATTGTTTATTCTCAACCATAGCTCTTATTAAAGCATTCCCGGGATTTTGTGTTGTATTGAATCCGAAGTTTTTAGTTATTCTGAAATAATTTGTATCAGCCCAAGATCCATCATAATCAAAGAAACCATTTCCAAGTACTAGAAAAAGTGCTGAGTTGAAAGTTATTTTCTCATTTAGTTTCAACTCGTTTAATAATTCAAAATGCGGTTGAGAAAAATTTTCAATCTCTTCAGGGCGTCTATCAATTGAATAAGTAATTTTCTTATCATTTGCTTCCCAGTAAGAGTAGTTTGCTTTTCGTAATTCATTATTTTTAATAGCAAATTTCGGTAAACCAGTATATGCAAGCCCATCCTCTATCGGACCACCATAAATATTAATTTGAGTCGTTAAATCTCTATCATATCTTACTGCACTTAAATGAATAGATTTAAAATCTATCCAGCTAGAATTACGGTAACCACTACTCAATGTTTGAGATACTTTAGCATAAAAAGAATATTTATTCGAAATTAACCCGCTTGAAAATTGTGCAGAATATTTTCGTGTATTAAAACTTCCAATCGAACTCGAGAATTCCATAATAGGTTTATCCGAAAAAGTAGAAGTTATTATATTAATCGAACCTCCTACCGCAGGATAACCAGCCATTCCGGAGCCGGCACCACGCTGAATTTGAATGAGTTCTGTACTTTCTAGTAGATCAGGAAAATCAAGCCAGTAAACATTATTGTCTTCAGGATCATTTTGAGGAATGCCGTTAATCGAAACCGAAATTCTTCTTTGATCGAATCCACGAATACTCAGATAATTATAACCAAGTCCATTCCCGTTCTCAGAATAAAATGTTACGGATGGTTGGTAGCTTAAGAATTCAGGTATATCTTGATTAGTATATGTTTCTCTTAACGTTAGTTTACTAATTTTTGAATATGTAACCGGTGTAGTTCCTTCATTACCGATACTACCCTTAACAAGTATTGTTTGGCTGGTAATAATTTTACTTTTTAGATATACTATATCATTATACTGCTTCTGAAATTGTTCAACACTAACTTTTATTGGCTCAAATCCAACATGAGAAAATAAAATTATCTCATCGGGTTTTATATACTCGCGAAATTCAAAATCTCCTTCTTGATTTGTTGTTACAATTTCTTTTTCCGTTTCAATTGTAACGGTTACAAATGGAATTGGTGATTTATCATCGCTATTTAACACTTTACCTTTGAGGACTATATTTTGTGCTAATATAACAGCAGTATTAAACAAGAAAAGAACAATTAAGTATTTCATTTTATTTCTCCTTTCAGAAAGAAATTAAAAAGCCGTTTGGGAAAACGGCTACACTTAATTATTCCTATCCCGTTTTCCTACGCTGGCATTACCCAGATCAGGTTTAAGGGTTTTTTCTCAGCCACTCTATCTTACGAGGGCACCCCTAACAGCTTGAATTTATTTATTAGAACAATTTAATTTTGAATTTTTATACTTTGACCAATTTTCACACGTTCGTCTTTTAACTTATTCCATTCAATTAAATCTTTTACATGTACTTGATATTTCTTTGCAATTGTCCAAAGAGATTCACCTTCTTTAATCTTATGCATAGTAGATGAACTTTTTGAAGATCTTTCATTAGCATTCTCTTTAGAATTATTTTTACTGACTAACTCTTTTTTGGATTTTTCAACTTTAGATGCATCAATATCAGAATAAATTGAAATTGATTTTCCAGCAACGAGTTTATTACTGCTTAAATTATTCCACTGTTTAATATCAGCAATAGTTACTTTGAACATTTCTGCAATTTCACCAATAGTGTTGCCTGGTTTAATTTTATAACTAACAACATTAGATTCTTTTCGAGTTGTATTATCACCTAACGATTTTGCTATGTCTTTACCGTGTACTGCTAACATAGAACCAATTACAATTTTATTAGATGAAAGTTTATTCCATTTTCTTAATTGAGCTGTCGTTGCACCAAACTTTTCTGCTATCTCACCAAGAGAATCACCTCTTTTAACTTTATATTTTGTAATTCTTCCATTATTGTTACCGCTTGAATTATTGCTCGCGATTCTCTTTGTATCACCTGAATAAATCATTAATTTTTTACCGCGCACAAGTCTATTACTTTTTAAGTTATTCCATTCCTTTATTTGTGAAGTGGAAACACCATATCTATTTGCTATACTTGAAAGTGATTCACCATTTCTAATACGGTGCTCTACCCAAGTATCACCAGAATTAACAAATATTAGATTATTCTTTTCTGCTTCACTCATCTTATCTAATGAAGAAAAATATTCGACTTTTTCATTCGGTTCATAAATGCTAAGTTCTTGCCCTACTTTAATTGTAGTTGTATAAGGCAGATTATTCCAATTTCTGATATCTGTTACACGAACTTTGAACAAATCAGCAATATCAATTAAATTATCTTTACTTTTAACAGTATAAGTTACCGGCGATTTTCCTTCCGGTTTAATAAACTTAACTGAATCACCAGCCATTGCTTGATACATTTTTGTAAATTTATCCTGATCAACATTATTTGTAAGTTCTAATTTATACGATGGACTTTCACCTAATGATTTAATTTCTTCTTCAACTGCAGGAAGAATATCAGTATTAACTGCTATATCGTTCTCATTTATTTTGGATACCGGAATTCTTAATTCGGTACCGGGTTGAAGTTTTGTTCGTGTAGAGATATTATTCAAATCAGCAAGTTGAGTTATGCTTACATCGTACTTTGCTGCAATTCCAGATAATTTTTCTCCGTGTTTTACAGTATGTGATGAATATAAAATCTTTGCATTGTCTGGAATATTTTTTAGATTTTCTACAAAAGCATCAAACGATTTTGATGGAATGCGCAGTGGATAACCACCGTCGTAATCTGTAGGAGTAATACTTTGAGTAAGTTCCGGATTCATCTCACGCAATAGTTCAACACTTATCCCGGCACATTTAGCTAAAATTCCAAGATCAATCGCCTCATTAATTTTATAAATAGTAAACTCATGGGGTTTTTCATACTGAATATTTGTAAAGCCATATTTTTCATGTTGACTTGCAATAAGAGTAACAGCTATATATTGTGGAATATAATTTCGTGTTTCTCTAGGTAAGTACGGCCTGATAGCCCAAAAATCACTTGAACCTGATCGTCTCATAGCTTTGCGAACTCTTCCTTCACCGCTATTATATGATGCTACAGCTAAATACCAATCTCCTAATGAAGAATATAAATCTCTAAGATGTTTGGCAGCAGCACGTGTCGCTTTTGCAGGATCTCTTCTTTCATCAATATTAAAACTTACACTTAGATCATACAAACGTGCTGTTCCTTTTACGAATTGCCACATTCCTACTGCTTTTGCCCATGAACGAGCAAACGGACTCAGACCGCTTTCAGGCATACTTAGAAAGATTAATTGCTGAGGTACTTTTTCTTCTTCAAAAATTTTAGCCATTAATGGAAAATATTTACCGGAACGAGAAAGCCAACTTTCTATATAATGTCTTCCTTTGCCAGTAAAATATTCTATGTACTGTTCAACATAGCGATTAACTTCTAATGGAAAGTCTCCAACAACAACTATAACACTCTTTTCAACCGGTACAGGTTTTGTACTATCTTCCTCTGCTATAACATCCGGAATTTTCTTATTCATCCACTCGTCTAAAGCACTGATAGATGCATTTTCAGGTAATTCTTCCAAACCTTCAATATACTTTTGGTAATCTTCCACAATTGAATTTTCTAACTCAACGTAGGTTGTGTTTTCTTCTATATCTGGATAATAGCTAAGTTTATTTACTGAGGATAGAGCTGATTCAAAATAATTAAGAGTCTCAACTTTAAAACCGAGTTTTTGTTGGTATAACGCATTAACATAATCTTTACGGGCACTTTCCAACAATTCATTAATATTAGAAGAAGATTCTACTGTGCGTACCGTATCTTTAATAGTTTGTGTTGTAAATTTTTGTGATGATTTGAAAACTGAACATGAGGACAAAACAACTGTAACAAACAAAACTATTGGTAGGAATAGCAGTTTTTTCACACAGACTCCGTTGTATTGAATTTTGATTGCAATTTAATCTCTTACGTTTGGATTGTCAAGTTACTTATCATATTCCTGAACTTTAGTAATTGATATTAAAGGAGTTATAAAAATAATTTTTCGCCGAAAAGAATTTACTAAAGTGGAATATTACAATGTTTTTTCTTTGGATTTGTATCAACTTTCGTTTTTAGTAATTGAAATGCCTGAATGATCTTGATTTTTGTTTCTCTGGGGATTATAACTTCATCAATATATCCACGTTCTGCTGCAATATAAGGATTCGTAAACTTTTCTATATACTCGGATAGTTTTTCATTTAATTTAGCTTCGGGATTTTTATCTGATGTAATTTCTTTCTTGAAAATAATTTCAACAGCTCCTTTCGGACCCATCACAGCTATCTCAGCACTTGGCCAGGCAAAATTAAAATCGCCTCTAATGTGTTTTGAATTCATAACATCGTAAGCACCACCGTAAGCTTTGCGTATTATTACTGTGACTTTAGGAACTGTAGCTTCACAGAATGCAAAAAGCAATTTGGATCCATGACGGATAATACCATTCCACTCTTGCTCAGTACCAGGTAAAAATCCCGGTACATCTTCCAAGACAAGTAACGGAATATTAAACGAATCACAAAAACGAATAAAGCGGGCTCCTTTTACTGATGAATTAATATCCAAAACTCCTGCTAAAACCATTGGCTGATTTGCAACAACACCAACTACTACTCCGCCAACTCTTCCAAATCCTACAATAATATTTTGAGCATAATTTTCATGTACTTCTAAGAAATCACCATCGTCAAGAAGCGTGAAAATAATTTCTTTCATGTCATATGGTTTATTGGGGTTATCTGGAATTATTCTGTCTAATTTTTCTTCTATAAGATTTTTTGTTAGATCAAAATCCTTTTCAGGGGGGAGATCTTTCCAATTCAATGGAAGATAACTTAAAAGCTTTCTGATATTATCCAATACTTCCACTTCACTATCAAAGATAAAATGTGCAACGCCACTTTTTGTTGCATGAGTATCGGCTCCTCCAAGATCTTCAAAACTAACTTCTTCATGAGTAACTGTTTTAACTACGTTGGGACCAGTAACAAACATATGGCTTGTGTTTTTTACCATGAATACAAAATCTGTAATAGCCGGTGAATAAACAGCTCCGCCTGCACATGGACCCAATACAGCAGAAATTTGGGGTACAACACCTGAAGCTAATGTATTACGAAGAAATATTTCTGCATATCCGCCAAGACTGACAACCCCCTCTTGAATTCTAGCACCGCCTGAATCATTTAGACCAACAACCGGAATACCAATCTTCATTGCCATATCCAACACTTTACAAATTTTTTCTGCATGAGATTCTGATAACGATCCGCCAAAAACTGTAAAGTCTTGACTGAACAATGCAACTTGTCTTCCGTTAATTTTTGCAAAACCCGTAATTACTCCATCTCCGGCAATTTTTTGTTTGTCTAATCCAAAATCACTTGTCCTATGTTTTACGAACATATCAATTTCATTAAAACTTCCTTCATCAACTAATAATTGAATTCTTTCCCGTGCGGTTAATTTTCCCTTACCATGTTGTGCTTTTATTCTTTCACTTCCACCGCCGAGCTTCGCTTCTTCACGCAGCTTTATAAGTTTATCAATTTTTTCTTTCACAGATTAATTCCTTTATATAGAAAGATTGAACAACTGTGAATCATTTTTTTTGAAGGATTTTTCGATTTGCGATCTTAACTGAATAAATTTTTCGGAATCATAAATTAATTCGTTACGTTCTTTAGGAAGATCTACCATAAGATCAGCTATAATCTCTCCAGGACTTTTTCCCATTAGGTAAATTTTATCGGATAAGAATAGCACCTCGGTAATATTTGTAGTAGCTAAAAGGAAAGTTGTTTTCAATGTCTTTTGTGTCTCTCGTATCAGCAATAAAATTTCTTTCTTAGTTTGAATATCCATTTGGTTGGATGGTTCATCTAATAGAATTACCGCCGGGTGATGTGCCAACGAACGAGCCAAAGCTATTCTAAAACGGAAACCAAAACTTTTATTATTCGGATGAAACGAATCATATCCTTCCAATCCGACAAATCTTATAATACTTTTTATTTCCGAAGAATCTTTTTTTAGTAATCCAAGAGAAATATTTTCCTTAACATTTAACCAAGGGAATGATGACGGCTGCGAAGGTATATAAACAATTTTGTGATCCCCATTTTTCATAACATCGCCATGCGTTGCATATTCTAATCCGGAAATAATTTTCAGTAATGTAGACTTTCCTGAACCGCTTGGTGCAATAATAGAAGTGATTTTCTCAAAAGGTACTTTTAATGAAATATTATTCAACAAAATATTTTTGAATCCATTATCATCAGTATATATTTTGGAAACATTTTTAACTTCAATCATTCGGCACCCCAGTAAATAATTTTATTGTTGACAAATCTTATTACTGAATTACCCAGCCAAATCAATAACGACAATATTATTGCTAAAGTATATAATCCTGTAAAATCTTTATAATCTAATGCTGTACGGAATATAAATCCAAAACCATGAGTGTTATCAATAAATTCATAAGTTAAAATTAATGTCCAAAGCGATAAGTGTACTTTCTCATAATATTTTGTCAATGCTGGCAATGCGGATTTCCAATAAACCTTTTTATTAATATCACTTTGTGATAAGTTGAGATTCCGGGCTACGAGTAAATATTCTTCTTTTATTTTCTTTGATTCATCAAACAATTTATTCATGGAGAAGAAAGCAGTAACCGAAAATCCAAATAATAATTCTGCAAACAGATTATTAGGCAACCAGAAATTGAAAAGTACAACAATAAAAAATATCGGTATGAATCTGAATATTTGGAATGACAGAATTGAATATCGCATTTCAATAAATAATTTTATAAAGTATTTAGCTCCGACATAAACAAATAATACGCTTAATGTAATAGCGACATATATTACAGATGTGGTTGTAGTAAACGCAAAAAGTAATTTATAATCTGACCAAATATGAATGAAGGATTCATACAGTGAGCTTGGTTTAGGCAGTACTTTGTTAATCGGCAATATGAATTCGAATAAAACGATATAAACAAAAAGTAGAGTAATAAATAATACAACACTATTTTTGAGTAATATTTTTTTCTCTTTCATTACTTTTGAATTGCATCCTTAATATTTCCGTAATCAATTTATCCATTAATCGCCGTTAAATCAATTATCACTTTTTGAAAAAAGGATTGTTCTTTTTCTCATCTACAATCGTGCTTTGTGATTCATGCCCGGGATAGATAATTGTTTCACCTGGCAATGTGAAAAGTTTTGTCCTTATGGAATCTAGCAACATTTCATAATCACCGCCCCAAAGATCAGTTCTACCGATGCTTCTTCTAAATAATACATCACCGGTAAAACATATTTTTTCTTTTTCGAAATAAAGACAATATTCTCCGGGCGTATGTCCTGGAGTAAGAATAAATTTTCCTATTGATTCACCAAGAATGAATGGCTCTGTTTCATCAATGAATTTATCTGGTTTAGGCGAAGGTGAAAAATCCACTCCATAATTTTTTGCGGCATCAATCATTAAATCTAGCATAAATAAATCTTTTTCCGGTGCTAAAAATGTTGGATTATATTTTTCTTTTACGTAAGCATTACCAAAAATATGATCAATGTGGCAGTGAGTATTAACAAGATATTTTATTTGCAGCAATTCTTTTTTAATAAATTCATTTAATACACTTCTTTCTTTATCATCGTTACATCCCGGATCAATAATTGCCGCATACTTTGTACTTTCATCCCAGATTAAATAAGTATTTTCATAGAAAGGACTGAAGACGAATCGTTGAATATTGAGCATCTATCCGCCGCTCCCAATTTTCTCAACTATCTTATAATGTGTAATTGTTTGGCCAATCATTCCGGCAGCCCGACTTTCTTAACGAGTTCTTTAAATCTGGGATCATTGCGAATAGGATCGTAGAGTGGGTTTACGCTAAGCTCAACAAGTTGCTCATCGCGCTGCTCGTATGCCTTCTGCAGCGCATCGAATGCATGAACAAGCTCACCCAACTCGATATAAATTTCAACAAAATAAAGTGCACGCACAAATTGTTTTTTTTCTCTGGTATGAAGCTCACTAATGATCTCCTGTGCTTCGCTTTTTTTTCCTATTTTTGCATACACCCGCCCCAGGGCAAAAAGATTATCATTCGTACGACCATACTTGGTTGCATTGCGTTCAAGCAAAGCGAGTGCCTCATCATACCTTTTTTGTTCTGCGTAGCAATCCGCCATGTATAATTCGTCGAGGGCGGGATCAATATCAAGATCCACCATGTTCTGAAACTGGTTGAGCGCACTATCATACTGCTTGGTGTAATATAAAATCGTGCCTACAAAATAATTAGCGAGAAATGAACGTCGATCAAGATCTAGTACTCCCTTGGCTTCTATGAGAGCATCATCGCTCTTTCGTTCAATAATCATGCGGTAGTAGGCATGCCAAGAGTGTGCCTCTGCATCGTTCGGTTTTAGCTCGATTGCTCGCTTGTATTCCTTTTCTGCCCCTTTCCAATCCCAATCGTAAAACATCTTTACAACGCCAAGGTAGAGATGTGCTTCTTGAAGATTGTCATCGAGCGATAGAGCCTTTTCGAGAAATTCTCGTGCTTTGGGCATTCCCTCTGTATGTGGAAAGAGTATGCCAGATCCATCGTAGTAACCTTTTCCCAGTCCTGCGTAACCGAGGGCGAAATCTGGATCAAGCTCTACTGCCCTCTGGAGATAGTCCAAGCCTTTCCTTGCCCCATCGGGCGTCCAGAGAGATGTCTGATACCGCCCTTTCAGATAGAGTTGATATGCTTCTGTGTTTTCGGTAGAACGTTTTGTAAGTTTTTTTTCGTCTTCGTCGATTAGTTTCAAGCTCAGTTTTTGGGATATTTCTTTCGATATGTCTTCTTGCACAGCAAGTATATCCGACAGTTTCTTGTTGTACTGCTCGCCCCAAATGTGAGTGTTGTTCGAAACGTTCACAAGCTCGGTGCTGATCTGGAGATTGTCTCCCCGCTGAGTGACCCTGCCCGCAAGCACAGCCTTCACACCCAACTCCTTGCCTATTTTCTGCGGATCAATGTCTTTACCTTTGTAATGGAACACAGAACTTCTCGACATAACTGTGAGATTGGATAACTGCGACAGTGTATTTATGAGGCTTTCGGTGATACCGTCGCTCAAATATTCTGTGTTCGGGTCGGCACCGACATTCTCGAAAGGCAAAACTGCAATGGAATCTATTGATTGATGCTTACCGAAAAATGATGTGTACCCAATGAACCCAGCAATAAGAAGAACAAGAATTATCCCTAACCCAACGAGTAGTCGAATTCGTTTTTGTGATTGAATTGTTTTCCGAATTCCCGATGTAGTGTGTTCGATGTCAGTCAATTCATTAGTCTTCCCACCAGATGGATAGACAGATGTTTCTCCAAGCGTTTGGTGGGAAACTCTATTCGATTGTTTTTGTACTCTTCGTAACTCGCTAACCATGTCATCAATGTGCTGGTAGCGATCCCCGGGATCTTTTTCCAATGCACGGTTTAGTACATGTAGCATTTCTGATGAGACTTCCGTTAAATATTTATTTATCGGTTCTGGTTCTTCATTCATTAACGAGTACATCATTGATGCATGATGTTCTCCCCTGAACGGCAGTCTGCCAGACAACATTTCATAAAAGAGAACGCCTAAAGAAAATATATCTGCTCTTCCATCTATTTTTGAATTTGATAACTGTTCAGGTGCCATATATGAAACCGTACCCGAAGTGCTCATTGTTCGTGTGACACCTAATCCTTCTTTCAACTTTGCAATTCCAAAATCCATTACCTTAATTTGGTTCTTGCTGTTGATCATTATATTATCCGGTTTTATATCCCGGTGGATAATTCCCTTTGCATGTGCTTCTTCTAATGCTTCTCCTATTTGTATTGCATAGTTTATAGCTTCTTCGATGCTCAACCCTGTATCTTTTATTTTTGTTCTAAGTGTTACTCCGTCAACAAATTCCATCGCAATGAATTTTGCTTCATCAGCTTCTTCTATATCATAAATAGTACAAATGTGAGGATGATTTAACTTTGCGGTCATCTGCGCTTCGTTGAGCAAGCGCGCATTGTCTTCATTAGAAATAGAAAGATGATGCGGTAAAAATTTAAGCGCTACTGTTCTGCGAAGTTTAGTGTCTTCTGCCTTATACACAACACCCATCCCGCCTTCACCGAGTTTTTCCAAAATTTTATAATGTGAAATTGTTTTGCCAATCATTTTTCCAATCCCATTTTCTTTAGCAAAGTTGTATAGCGGGAATCGGAGCGGAGATTGTCCCACATAGGATGAACCTTAAGAAATCCCAAATTCCTATTTTGCTCATTGTATCCTTTCTCGAGCCACTCGAATGCCTGATCCTTATCATCTAATCCCGCATAGACCATGGCTATTTGATTCGAGAGTGTATAACCCTTCTTTGAGAATTCGAACAATTGATTGAGAACCTTAATTGCCTCATTCTTCTTTCCTGATCTTGCATACGCATAACCCAAGTTTCCCAAGCCAAAAGGATCGTCAGATCCAACGATCTGTCTGACTTTTTGATGTTCACTGATAGCTTCATCAAATTTGTTCTGCTGTACATAGATATTACCTAGGAATACGTGCACATAAAGAAAATTCTGATCGAGCTCAAGGACCTTTTTTATTTGCTCTATCGCCTGATCGTAGTGCCGCATGTAGTAAAGAACTCCCCCCGCCAAAGTGGCAATAATAGGAGAAAGAGGATCAAGTTCTTGTGCCCGTTTAATTTCAGATAAGGCTTCTTCTAATTTGCCCTGTTGTTCCAGAATTTCTCCATACCAATGATGAGCTGTAGGATAATTCGGATCAAGTTCTATGGCTCGTTTATATTCTCTCTCTGCACCTTTCCAGTCCCATTGATTATTCATATTATATCCAAGCGCAGCATGGGGTTCAGCCAGTGTTGCATCCAATTCCATTGCTTTCATTGCCGCCTTCTCAGCTTTCGGTATGAAATCTTTAGGCGGTTTACCTGAATATTCCGGAAGAAGACTATAGGTCGAAGCTAAACCCGCATATGCAAGTGCATAGCCCGGATCCTTTTCAATCGCTAGATTGAAATAGTTAACAGCTTTTTCAAGATGATCGGTGTTGCGTTTGTTCCAGTGAAATCTTCCTTTGAGATAGAGCTGATATGCTTCTGTGTTTTCGGTGGAATGTTTTGTAAGTTTTTTTTCATCTTCGTCGATTAGTTTCAAACTCAATTTTTGGGAAATGTTTTTCGATATTTCTTCCTGAACTGTAAGAATATCAGAAAGTTTTTTGTTGTACTGCTCGCCCCATATGTGACTATTGTTTGAAACGTTCACAAGTTCCGTACTGATCTGGAGGTTATCGCCCCGCTGAGTGACTCTGCCTCTAAGCACGGCCTTTACACCCAACTCTTTGCCAGCTTTTTGCGGATCGATGTCTTTCCCTTTGTAGTGGAACACAGAGCTACTCGACATCACTGTAAGATTGGATAACTGCGACAGTGTATTGATAAGGCTTTCTGTTATTCCGTCGCTCAAATATTCTGTGTTCGGGTCGGCACCGACATTCTCGAACGGCAAGACTGCGATTGAATCTATTGATTGATGCTTACCGAAAAATGATGTGTACCCAATGAATCCAGCAATAAGAAGAACAAGAATTATCCCTAACCCAATGAGCAGTCGAATTCGCTTTTGTGATTGAATTTTATGATTGGTTTCCGATGTGTTGCGTTCTATGTTAAGTGTTTCAGTAGTCTTTTCACCTGATGTATGGACAGATGTCTCTCCAATCGTTCGCCGGGAAACTCTAGCCGATTGTTTTTGTACTCTTCGTAACTCGCTAACCATGTCATCAATGTGCTGGTAGCGATCCCCGGGATCTTTCTCTAATGCACGGTTAAGCACATGAAGCATTTCTGATGAGACTTCCGTTAAATATTTATTTATCGGCTCAGGTTCTTCATTCATTAACGAGTATATCATTGATGCATGATGTTCTCCCCTGAACGGCAGTCTGCCCGACAACATTTCATAAAAGAGAACGCCTAAAGAAAATATATCTGCTCTTCCATCTATTTTTGAATTTGATAACTGTTCTGGCGCCATGTATGAAACCGTGCCTGAAGTGCTCATCGTTCGTGTGACACCTAATCCCTCTTTCAACTTTGCTATTCCAAAATCCATTACTTTAATCTGGTTCTTGCTGTTGATCATTATATTATCAGGTTTTATATCCCGGTGGACAACTCCCTGTGAATGCGCTTCTTCTAGTGCTTCACCAATCTGAATTGCATAGTTCACAGATTCTTCAATTGTAAGGTTATTCTCTTTTATTTTTTTTCTGAGTGTTACTCCGTCAACAAATTCCATTACAATAAATCTTTCTTCATCTGCTTCTTCAATATCGTGAACAGTACAGATGTGAGGATGATTTAATTTTGCAGTCATTTGGGCTTCGTTGAGCAGGCGCGCATTATCTTCATTAGAAATAGAAAGATGATGAGGTAAGAATTTCAGTGCAACAATACGCTTGAGTTTGGTGTCTTCTGCTTTATAAACTACTCCCATTCCCCCTTCGCCGAGTTTTTCCAAAATCTTATAATGAAGAATAATATTCCCTATCATTTTAATATCTTTATTTCTTAGTTAAGGTTTGATTTTTTATTTCATCGGTCCAGTTCAGAACTAATGATATATTTTTGAAACTTATCCCTTTAACCAGGCTTGTTGTAATAAAATACTTTCCGTCAGAAGTTATATCGAATGTTATTCCGCTATCTACATTCATAGCCGGGAAACCACTAAACATCACTTTTGGTATTCCGGCTGCAAAGGTAGGCGATGTGGAAATTGGGACTGAGAACATTTGTGAACTTTTTCGATAGTAAATAGTTTTTCCGTCCGGTGACCATCTTGGTTCTTCAGCCACATCGGTGGATATCTGCCATTTACCTTCTTTGTTTGGAAATGAGCGAACATAAATTTGGTACAAACCTGATTCATCTGTCAGATAGGACAACCATTTTCCATCAGGAGAAATACTAGCTTCATATTCATCTTTCTTTGAATCTAAATATTTCCACGGTTTCTTGTCCCCTTTTAACGGAACAACAAGAAGGTCAGATTGGGCACCATTAGTTAGATTATCAATAATTAAATTTGCACCATCTCGTGTCCAGTAATCTAAATATAGTCTCGTGTCCCCTCTGTATACTTCAACTTCATTTCCGCTACCATCATACGATTTTATATAAATCCCAAATTTTCCTTTTTCAAGTTGTTTCATATACGCAATATTTTTACCATCCGGTGACCATTGCGGTGTTCGATTTATACCTCCAAATGTTAACCTGTTTAATGCTTTTCTCATTATATCAAAAATCCAGATGTCAAAATTTTCTTCATCACGAATTACAAGAGCAATTTTTTTGTTATCTGGAGAAAGTCGTGGTTCGAGATATGGATGCCCGACAGAATCTAAACTTGTAACTTCACCTTTCATATTTATTTTTACAATTTTTCTGCTTCCTCCTTCTATGGCACCGGGTATATAAGCTAGTGTGCCATTATCCGAGACCATATAGTTAGTAATTCCAGTTGTAGTTTCACTGAATACTCCCTCAACCACGGGGACAGGCTCACCTTTAACCTCAAGTCTGTCTACATCAAATGGAACTAAATAAAGAACTCCGGAACGGGAAAAAAGAATATGCCCGGAATTTATGTATCTCGCTGTGCTAGCATTTTTTATAAGTGTTTTTCTCTCGCCGGTTTCTATATCTACAACATCAATAGAAGCATTTTCGTAATAATCGGGACTTGTAAGTGTTCCAACTGTAAATAGAACATGTTCACCATCAGGTAGAAATGAAGGCCAGCGATGAGTCCGTTCTATTTTTTTTGTAGAATCAATTGTCGTAATTTTTTTTGCAGTCCCTCCGGCTTCGGATATGAGCGATAAACCTTCAGTTGGAGAAGCTGAATAAACAATACTGCCATTTTTACCCCAGGTTCCTCCTCTATTATCTCCAACGTCTGCTAGTACAACAGGCGTTCCACTACCTAACGAAATTTTTTCCAACTTTCCATTTGTGAAAAATCCAAGCCATTTATCATCTTGTGAAAAGAAAGGAGTTGAAGCATTTTCTGTTCCCGGTATAAGAACGGGTTCTATCGAATCCATTTTACGGATATAAAATTTACTGTTTGCCTTAAATACCAATTTACTTCCGTCGTGTGATATTGCCATGGCTGGGTATGAATTTAAATCAAGTATTTTATCATCACCGATATCAAGTGAAAATTTTGTTATAATTTTTTCTTGGGATGGTTTGTTAAGAACTAACCAAGTGGAAACTAGCGCTATTAATAATATTATAGAAAAAATCCATGGGAAAATAGATGAGCGGAAGAATTTTGATAAATCAATTCTGCGATTCAAAATTTCAACAGTGAATGATCCTGAAGGAGTAACAGCTGTTATTTGTCCGGTTGCAGTATTAAATAAAGCGGGATTAACATTATATTTTTTACTTGTTCTTTGTCCAGAAGATTTTTTTATTTTCCTCAAATCTTTTGCTAATTCTTTAGCAGATTGACATCTATCATCTTTTTCTTTTTCCAGACATTCAAGAATAATTCCGTCAAGTTGTGGATCTATGCCTTCTTTAACAGAAGAGATTGGTGCAGCATCCACATTTACTATCTCATACATTATTGCCGTTTCATGCATACCCTTAAATGGTGATTCTCCTGCAAGCAATTCATAGAGCACCACTCCAAAAGAAAAAATATCTGTCCTGTGATCAACATCGAGTCCTTGCACCTGTTCGGGTGACATGTAACCCATCGTTCCCATTGTAGTTCCTAGTTTTGTAAGTCGGCTTGCATTGCTTGATGTGTAAAGTTTTGCTAGACCGAAATCCATTATTTGAACGATGCCGTCTTTCCGGATCATTATGTTTTCTGGTTTTATGTCTCTGTGAACAATCCCTTTCTCGTGAGCCGCTGCAAGACCTTCAGCCACCTGTACACCGATATCAAGAATTTTTTTCTCTGAAAGATTTTGTTTGTTATTTCTTAGAGTAACACCGTCTATAAATTCCATTACAATGAAAAGTTGTCCTTCGTGTTCTTGTATGTCATAGATAGTACATACATTCGGGTGGTTCATAGCAGAAGCAGCTTTAGCTTCCTGAACAAATCTTGCTTTCGCATCCTCTGTGGCAGTGATCTGAGATGGGAGAAACTTCAGTGCAACAAAGCGGTCAAGTTTTGTGTCTTGAGCTTTGTATACAGTGCCCATCCCGCCTTCACCGAGTTTCTCCAAAATTTTATAATGTGATATTGTTTTACCAATCATGTCTTAACTCCTAGTTCAAATGAAATATTGGAACGATATAATTCTATAATCACTTCTAGCTGTAACTTTTTACAGCTTCATCCACAGAGGGATAATTTTCGAATACAGTAATAAGCTTTGTGATTACGAGCAGGCTTGTAATTTTCTCGGTTGCGTTAGCAAGCTTTAGATTACCGTCTGCATTCTTTACTGTTGTATATCCGCTAATCAACATTCCTAAGCCCGAACTATTTACATATCCGGTTTCTTTAAGATCAATTATTAAATTTTTCTTCCCCTCTAATATCAACTTACGAAGAGTATCACTAAACTCTTCATTCTTAGTTCCGCCTGTGATATCTCCTTTGAGCTCGATAACAACCGATGTGTACTTTTCAACCACATTGATTTTCATGATAGTTCTCCATTTTATTTTTATTCAATCCGTTTAATTACCATTATTGTTATGTCATCCGATTGTTCCACCCTTCTGGAATGTTCTTTTACTTCATCAAGTATTTTTTGAACAATTTCTTCAGCTGTAGATTTCAAGTTTGTGCGGACAATATCTAACATTTTTTCTTCCCCAAATTCTTCAGCCGCCGCATTCATTGCTTCTGTTACACCGTCAGAGTAAAGAATCAATACATCGTTTTCATTTATTTCAATCATACCCTCTTGAAATTTAGAATTAGGAATCATTCCAACAACCACACCGCCAATTTCTAATTTTTGAGTCTTTGAGTTATCAGTAAAAAGAAATGGCGGATTGTGTCCGGCATTGCAATACTTTATAATATTTTCTTTCGTATTTAGTATTCCATAGAAAAGTGTAGCATATTTGCTAGAATCAGTATTTGTGTAAAGAAGATTATTTGTAAAAGAGATACAATTAGTACAAGATACGTTTAGAAATGTCTGTCCTCGTAAAGTAGCTTGTAGATTTGCCATTAATAGTGCTGCTGGCAACCCTTTTCCTGATATATCTGCAACACAAAATGCAACAGAGTCATTGTCAATTTTCATGAAGTCAAAGTAATCTCCACCAACTTCCTTTGCCGGAATACTTCTCCCTGCAAGTTGATAACCTTTAAACTGTGGTATTTCTTTTGGAAGCAAATCAGTTTGAATCTTATTTGCCAGCCTCATTTCTTCTTGGACTTTAATAAGAGTCTGCTCTCTAAGGGCGAGTCGTGCGTTTTCTATTACCTGTGAAGATTGCCCAGCAATGATTGAAAGTAATCTTTGATCTTCATTAGTGAATTCTCTTTCATCGCGTTTATTGAATAGTGAAACCACACCGATCAATTTGCTTTTCAACATAAGGGGCACTGCTAAAATTGATTTAAGATCGGCTCTCTTTTCAATAAATTTTATTCGGTCATCGTTTTTGAAGTCATTTACAAGAAGCGGAGATTTGTGAAGAATCATCCAACCGGAAAGCTGAGTGTCTAGATGGAAAGAATTTGTATCTATTATACCAGTGTTTTGCTTACGAATGAATGTGTGGAAGGGATTTGTTTCATCAGTCGAATCAATGAGCATAACAGCACCTTGTTCAACATGCAGATGCTTAACACATTTTTGGACAATCAATTGAATAATTTGTTCAAGCGACAAAGTTGAAGAAATTGCGGTTGCAATTTCGTTGAGGATCGAGAGTTCGGCAATGGCAGATTTGAGTCTTTTATTTTCTTCTATAATAATCTGCGCAGAACGTTTTTCATCTTCCATGAAAAGCTCCTCAAAGATTGCTTAGTATAATTTATATATAAGTGTAGAAGGAAAATCAAAGGCTATCTTTAATAATAACTTAAGCAAAATAAATGATTGTTTTGAATTAAAATGTGAGTCTATACTTATATAAAATTCTGTAAGAATTAAAAGAATAGAGCAATAAATAAGATTTTTATAAAGTGCATTATTATTAAAGAGTGTTGGGAAAACAAAGCAATTCCTTCCTTTTACAATCGTAATAATATTGAATCGCTAATTCCTTGTAAAATTTTTCTTGGTTCTGCTATATAGTTTTTCTGTATAATTCTTATAGTTATCCTTAACATCTTCTATCGAGTCGCCGCTGAATTTTTGTAAGAAGAAGTTCGCAATTGTCCAAGCAACCATTGATTCAGCAATAACTGCACAAGCAGGAACAGCAACAAAATCACTTCTCTCTCTTCGTGATTCTATTTTTTTCATTGTTGATAGATCAATTGTCTCCAAAGGATTCATCAAAGTAGAAATCGGTTTCATTGCACCGCGGATTATTATCGGCATTCCGGTAGATATACTTCCCTCAATTCCACCAGCGCGATTAGTTCTTCTCGTAAACTGTTTTCCACTTAAAGTAATCTCATCATGAACTTCTGAACCAAATCGTAGTGCTGATTCAAAACCTAATCCAATTTCAACTCCCTTCACTGCTTGAATTGACATTATTGATCTGGATAACTCCGCATCAAGACGTGAATCGTAATCAACAAAACTTCCAAGTCCAACAGGGACACCTGTTGCAACTACAAAAAAAGTCCCTCCGAGTGTGTCTCCTCTTTTCTTAGCCAGCTTAATTTTATTTATGATCTTCTTTTCCTGTAGAGGATCTAAAACTCGTACACTGCTTTTATCGGATTGACGATTAATTTGCTCTGCACTAAGTGAGTCTACTTCTTTACCATCAAAATATTTATTTGCAAAATCTCCTTTTGAAAATATACCGCCGATGTTTTCAACATAACTTCCGACTTCAATTCCAAATTGACTTAACAATCTACGTGCAATAGAACAAGCCGCAACTCTTGCGGCAGTTTCTCTTGCGCTTGATCTTTCAATGGAATTCCTTATATCATCATAATTATACTTAAGAGTTCCTACCAGATCTGCGTGACCTGGGCGAGGAATAATAATCTTTTCAGTATCATTATTATTTTTTGCAACACTCATTATGTCGGTCCAATTTTCCCAATCTTTATTTTTAATAAACATAGAGATTGGAGAACCAAGCGTTTTATTAAAACGCACTCCGGAAATAATCTCCGCAGTATCAGATTCAATTTTCATACGAAGACCGCGTCCATAACCTGCCTGTCTTCTTTTTAATTGTTCGTTGATATATTCTTCAGAGATATTAAGATTGGAAGGAAATCCTGAAACAACAGAAATTAATCCTTTACCATGGGATTCACCTGTAGTAACAAATTTTATCATAATAGTCTTCTTTGAAGTGTTATGTGCAAATATAAAAAAAGCGCTCATCATTCGAGCGCTTTTATTTTAGAAGATATTATTTTATTTATTTTGGAATATCAATTCCGACTAAACGTGAATTGCCTTTACCATCAACAACTTTCAGAAGAATTGCATCTCCTTTCTTGTTATCATAAATTGCTTTTAATTCTGAGACTGAATTCATTTCTTTTTTATCTGCTGAAATTATTACGGCACCAGCAGCCAATCCTTGATTAAATGCTTTTCCATAATTTTTAACACTAGTTATCAATAAACCGTTTTTAACATTATATTCTTCACGTTCATCACCGGTTAAATTTCTAACAGTAAGACCGATATTATCAAATGACATTTCTTTTGCATCAACATCTTTTCCTTTATTGAGTTTATTTGATGCAGTAACGGCCTTCGATTCATCACCATCGCGTGCTTTCAAAGTAACATCCCGCTCGATCTGCTTTCCATCACGGAAAATTATTAACTTAACAACAGTTCCTGCTCTCTTAGAAGCAACATAAGATTGCAGTTCGTTTGCTTGGTTAGTTTCTTTTTGATCAACCTTAAGAATTATATCGCCTTCTTTAATATCAGCTTTAGATGCAGAACCGCCTTCAACAATATCTTGCACAAGAACACCGCGTGGTTCACCCAAGCCGACAGCTTTAGCTGTAGCTGCGTCAACTTCAGAGATTTGTACGCCAATATATCCGCGGCTTACTTTTCCATTTGCGATTAGATCATTTGCAACTGACTTAGCAAGGTTAATTGGAATTGCAAATCCATAACCAATATATGTCTGAGAATATCCGTTAGTAGCAATAGCAGAATTTATTCCAACTACAGCACCATTTAAATCAACTAAAGCTCCTCCGCTGTTACCCGGATTAATAGCGGCATCGGTTTGTATATAATCTTCAACTGCATATCTGTCTTGATTAATATTTATGTTTCTACTTTTTGCACTTATAATTCCGGCAGTTACTGTTGAAGCTAAAGAAAGCGGATTTCCAATAGCCATAACCCATTGTCCGACTTTTATTTTATCAGAGTCGCCTAAATAAGCAGTCGGTAAACTTTTTGCATCAACTTTAATAATTGCTAAATCTGTTAAAGGATCTGTACCTATTACAGTTGCATCCAATACTCTTTTATCATGAAATGTAACTGTAACTTGTTTAGCTTCATCAACAACATGATTGTTGGTCAAGATATATCCGTCATCCGATATAATTATACCGCTACCCCCGCCCTGTTGTTCTTGCGGTTGATTGTTATCTCCAAATGGTAATTGAAAAAAGAAATGTGGATTGTTTTGATCTTTTTTAACTGAAGAGACAACAGTTATTTGAACGATAGATGGAGTAACTTTTTCTGCCACTTGGATAAAAGCATTATTGAATGCTGAAGCATCTGCATTTAATTGTTCAACCGGCGGTTTATCCGCGCCGATTTTTACATCGCCATAACTTGGTCGGACCCAGCCGAATCCGGATACAAGTACGGCACCGAAAACAATGCCGATAATAATAAGTGAGGCAGTGCCTATTAGATTTTTCTTACGCATATATATTTTTCCTCCTAATATTTAATTCAGATTAAAAGTTTTCAATCCTTTGAATTCATGTAATTGGTACATTAAAAATTTTTCAAGCATTCTCATAATTAGATCAAGATCTTTTTCTGAATATTTAATGTTATTTCTTTTGCTGTTTAGACAAGTTAGTAATTCAAAAAGTTCCTCAGTAAAATTAAAATTTGTTAATCTATCTATACGGCATTCTGTACATATTAGCCCGGTTTCGTAATTGTAAGATGCCTGGTCGCCTAAATTAATTTTCTTCCCGCATACATTACAATGCTCTATCTGGAATTCATAGCCGATTTCCTTTAAGAAAAAGAAAAAATATTTAATAAATAAGTACTGTGGATTTTCATCTATGCTATCCATTAATGTTAGAATACGGACGGTTCCATCGAAGAGTTTAATGTTGTGTTCATTCTCGGATGTCATAGTTGTGAGAAGTTCGATTATAGCTGTTGCATATTTTAATTTTTGAAAATCATCTTTTATATGAGAATAATGTTTGATTAGATCAACTTCGCTGATAAGCTGAACTTCTCTTGCATCTTTTTTATAGAGAATAAGCTGCAGCAGATTAATCGTATCAACCATAGAACCGATTTTAGATTTTGAAGAACGCGCTCCTTTAATTATTCCCGATATTTTCCCAAAGTCTTTTGTGTAAAATAGTGCGATGCGACTGCTGTCACCAAAATTTATTTTACGTAGTACAATTGCTTCTGTTTTAATTATATCAGACATTTTTAAATTCAAACGGTGGATAGTGAATGGATCTTTCCGTGATGATTGCAGTGATCAATTTGTTTGGTGTAATATCAAAAGCAGGAGTGTAAGCCGGATAATCTTCCTTAGTAATTTGCTTCTCATTAAAGTAACTCAGTTCATTTTTGTTTCGTAATTCTATTTTGATCTCATCACCGCTTTTACAATCCTTATCTATAGTAGTCGTTGGTGCTGCAATAAAGAAAGGAATTTTATGATAGTAGCATAGCACAGCAAGATTATACGTCCCGATTTTGTTAGCTGAATCTCCGTTAACGGCAATTCTATCTGCGCCAACAATAACCAGATCAACTTTATTTTGCTGCATAAGAAAAGCTGAAGTTGAATCTGTATTAATTGAGAATGGAATTCCAAGTTTATTTAATTCCCAAGCAGTCAAACGAGATCCTTGTAAAAGCGGACGAGTTTCATCAACATGAACGTGTTCTATTAACCCATTTTCAAACGCTTTGCGAATTACATTAAGCGCAGTACCGTCTCCCCCTGTAGCTAATGCACCAGTGTTGCAATGAGTTAGCACTCTGCTTTTTTTAGTAAAGATTCCCAATCCATTATTTGCAATTCCTTCACACAAATCAATATCATTTTTGTGAATAGAAACAGCTTTTGAAATCAGTCGGTTATAAAGATCATCTTCATTCTTTTTTTCATCAAATACTTTTTTAATTTCATTAAGAGCAAAAAAAAGATTTACTGCTGTTGGTCGTGTAGAAGCTAATCTATGATATGCCTTTTCAAAAACAGTAAAATATTTTTCTTTAGGAATTTTCTTTAGGGAAAGTGCTAATCCATAAGCGGCTGCAACTCCAATTGCCGGCGCACCGCGTACTTCCAACCGCTCTATTGCTGTAGCAATTCTTTCGTAATCGTCGGTAATGATAAATTCTTCAAACAGAGGAAGTTTTGTTTGATTTATGATGTGAAGTTGTTCATTCTTAAATTCAACCGCTCGTTGTGTTTTCATTTTAGCTAAAACTTGATAACTCTCTAAATTCAATAAAGCGATTTCTAATTTCTAATGGACTTAGATTTTCCAAACCTTTTGTGCTAAATTTTTCAACACAGAAGGATGCCATTATACTTCCATATACAACAGCACGTTTTAAGTTATCAAAAGAAAAATCTCTGTTCTTATGAAGATAACCTGTAAATCCACCCGCAAAAGCATCGCCTGCACCGGTTGGATCGAAAATATTTTCCATCGGATACGCTGGTGCTGAGAAAACAGTTTCTGCTCCAAACAGAAGCGCTCCATGTTCCCCTTTTTTTATAATTAAATACTCTGGACCCATCTTAAAAATTTTGTGAGCGGCTTTTATCAAATTTGGTTCATTTGAAAGAAGTCTCGCTTCCGAATCATTGATGATTAAAACATTAACGCGTTTTAGTACTTTAAGTAAATCTTCTTTCGCACCGTTGATCCAAAAATTCATTGTATCACAAACAACAAACTTTGGATTTTGTAATTGATCTAAAACACTTAGTTGAAGTTTTGGTGCAATATTACCAAGAATTGCATAACTGCTCTTCTTGCTTTTATCAGGTAATTGAGGATTAAATTTTTCAAAAACATTTAGGTGAGTAAAAAGTGAATCACGAACATTTAGATCGTAATGATATTTACATCCGTAACGAAAAGTTTTAGCTCCTTCAACAATTTCCAATCCTTCAAGATCTACATTATGGTCTTCCAGCATTTTCATATGTTCTTTCGGAAAATCATCGCCGACTATACCAACTATTTCAATTGGTCCCGTAAAATAACTTGCTGCAAGTGCTATATAAGTTGTTGAACCGCCAAGTGCATTTTGTACTTTATCAAAAGGGGTTTCGATATCATCTAGCCCAATTGAACCAACTATTAATAGTCCCAATGTTTCCTCAAGTGATTGTTTGAATTTTTCCGTCAGAAATATAAAGAATTAGATACGATTTATTCGAATTACTAAAGATGAATTTCTACAAACTTTAGAAAACTTTGCTGGTTCGTAAAATACTCATAGATTATTTCAACAGATTTTCTCTGACCGGGCCATGCAAGTAGTTTTATTGCTTCTTCTTTTATTACCCATTTATATTCTGAATGTTCTTCAGATATCATTACTTTTTGGTTCTTATCAACTAAAACTGCAAAAACCGGTATCATAATAATTACATCTTGTTCCGGAGAATAGAACGAGTTAATATTTGGAACAACCCAGAATTTTATTGGAGTTAAACCTGTCTCTTCTTTAATTTCTCTTATAGCTGTTTGGTGTGCGCTTTCACTTTCGATTGAACCGGTTACCATTTGCCAAACATCGGCGTATTTTTCATTCGAAGCTCTTTTCAAAAGTAAAAACTCTAAATCATTTCCAATCTTTCGAAAAATATGTGCTTCTACTAAAGTTGATGATACATTCATAATTATCTTTCGTTTTTGCTAAAAGCTAACCGCTAATAGCTAAATGCTAAAAATATGCTCTCGCTTCTGCACGCATTGTTTGAATCACTCTGCTGCTGCCCTGAAGTCTTGCATCATAACTCAATGATGTTTGAATAAAGCCGGACAAACGATAATCGAAAAAGACTCTCCAAAAATAATTCTTTCCGATTACATTTCCCCGAGTTATCTCATAAGGAATATTAAAATTATTTGAAGAAGAAGTAAGTTCGGTTCGTTCTGCTTCAATTCGCAATCGTCCTATGTTTTCAAATGAAAAATTTACACGCAGCGTAACCGAATTTTGATCTACAATTGTAGGAGTTTTGGTAAAATCATCTTGGCTTTTTCCGGTCGCAATCTTAAAACCAACTTCAATATCTCTGACGGGTCTGTATGAAAAGTCCGAAGTAAGATCATTTCGTGTAACTGTTCTTGCACGGTTTGATGTAGGAGGAGAAATTAAATTATCGGTTTGATTGATGAACTCGGTTAGATTATTAATTTCTTCAACCATTCTAAATCTAATTCTCAATCCTCTTTCACAAAAGTATCCGCGTTCGACTCCTCCGCTAAATTGATTAAGTGATTTTCTTTGAAGATATCTCAACCGAAAAGATAATTCACTGCTGTTTTGAAAAAGATTTATATCATGCTGAAAAAGTTGTGTACCGCGAATGGTGGTTGAATCATTTAAGAAGTGTGAAAGATTCAGCAGATATATTTTTTTTGTATCAGGTTCTTTACTATTCTCCTCTATCCGCCATGATGTTTCGGTTGCAATTGGTTTCAATACGTTTGCTAAGAAAGTATTATCAGTAAACATGCGTGAAAAATCAATTCGTAAACGAGTGTTTGCTTTTAAATCCATTACCGGAAATAATTTATCCGTTGGAATTGTAACTAAAATAAAATCACCTTCGTAAGATGTAATTTGAAATTCATTTTCATCAGGTATGCCGTTATTATTAAGATCACCAAGATAAATGTAGTTACCTGTTCCTTTGGGTACACGTAAAAATACTTTTTCAAACTTAGCCGATTGTTCCGTAGCTGCTTGATAATAAATATCACCCTGAACTGAGCCGTTCCATAGATTCAGTCTGCTCTGTGAAAGCAGTAACACTGTTTCGTTATCAGAAAATCCTTGTCTTCTAAAATCTTCCGTGTATTTTTTATTTCTGAATGTAACTGAAAGCGATGTTGAAAATTCTTTTAATCCTTTGTAATTCAACTGATAATTCTGAGCAACAGCATTCGATTGTTTGATCATATTCCCTAATAATGGGAAGGATTCTTCGCGAAATGAATAACTAATTCTTCCATCGAACCCGGATATTCCAGTCATTTCTATTGTTGGTGCTATTTCTGAATATTTTAGACTTGTTATAAGGAGACTATCTTTGCCAGAATTTGTTTCCTTTTTGTCTTCAGCTAAAAAATCAATTCCCGTTTTGAAATCACCAAAAGAATAGAATGCTTTTCCGTTTTGCCTTAACCAACTGGAATTAATTGTGTTGTTCTTTGAATTAACATAATCTAGATCATAATTAAGTTCATACAATTTCGGTTCTGATATTTTTAATCCGGAAAATATTCTATCTGAGGAGAATTGATCTCCCTGCTTAAGAAAACCATACTTTGTGTTCAGAGAAATATTTTTTGAGGGCAAATAATTTAAAACTGCCTCCCTTAGTGTTTGATCCTGTAATAACTGAGAAGGAAGATTATAGTTGCGGTTAAATTCTACATCATCAATTCTATCAAGAGATGTAAACCTGCTCTGAATAAATCTATCCTTAAAACTTAGTCCAACTTTTCCCAAAGATAAATTTCCGATCGTCACTTCTCTTGGGATTACGTCTAACAAAATTTTTCTGGCGTAACCGTAATTATCGTTATCATCAATTGCCGAAAACTTATTTTTATCCCAACTACTTCCAGAAAGATCTAAATCAATCTTTATACCTTCCAAAATATTTGCTGATAATGAAATATTACCGAGTTGTTTTAATTGCGGTAGAGGTAGAAATATTATCGGCAAGTAAGAACCGCCGTTCTTACCGACGAATTTATAATTTCCTAAACTTTCTTTTATGTAATCTCCGCTTCCATCACCAACATAAGTGAACGACACATTATAGATAGAAGAAATATTTCCCGGTGCATATTTGTAATACGAAAACTGCTGCGATGAAATTACAGTATCTACTTTCGAATAAACTCCGTGTACTTTTCCTGTAGAATCCGGTAATGCTAAACTAACTCCGGATCTTGCTGCTTTATAACGATCATTACCGGCAGATCTTAAAATATTTAAATCATCTTCGCTGAATGAAAAATCAATCGGACTGTTTTCATCGTCACCTTCTCTGAAATAACCAATCCCGACTTTCAGTTTATCGTTCAAAAGTTTAGTGGAAAAATCAGCACCAAAAAAATTACGACGGTAATTTTGATCCGTGTATTCAAAATCAACAGAAATTCTGCTAGCTGAAGTAATTAATCGTTTAGGAGTAAAAATTATTTCCGCATTGGAATAATCAATTATGTAATCATTACTTTCGCCGCGCTTAAGCTGTTCACCATCTAAATATATTCGTTCACTTCCACCAATAATTATGATTGCTCTCTCATTGTTAATTCCGCTCAAACGATACGGACCTTGATTTCCATCAGAACCGTTAAAGCGATTTGTATTAAATTTTCCGCGTGAAGCTGCAATAGCCACAGTACCTTTTGTATCCCCAAATAAGAATTCACCTTTTAGTCCTTGAAGTTTTCTAGTTATTTGTGAAAACTCATTGTCTCGAATGTTTAATTCATAATCACCAAATGTACCAACAGCATTCTTATGACGGATCTCAATGAATACTTTATCAAGTTCATCAAGTTTTTCCGTATTGCCTTCAGGTTGAATCGGAGTGTTTTCATCGGTTAACGCTGCAACTAAATCAATTTCATCCGAAAGCTTTCCTGAAAGTTGCAATCGTAATCCACTGTTCAAAGTAAAGTCTCTATTTGTCCCGATTGTAAAACCTCTTACAATTGCGCCGCTCTTCTGCATATTACTGCCAAAAATAGTTTCGCTTGTAAAAGGAATTTCTCTTTTCGCAATACGAATTGTATCTAAGTTTTTATCGTCATAACGAACGGTTAAACTTCTTCGTTTGTATTCTTTATTCAGATTTAGTTTTATGGTTTGATAAGAAATAAAAAGTGTATCGAGTAGAGAGCATTTAGAATTTTCTGTTAGTGAAATTACTCCATTTGAGTAATCAATTTTATATTCTGAAGTTGTTAGTAAACGAGAAGATATTCTAATCTTTTCCGTGGATGGAAGAATATTAAGAGATCGAATTCTGTAAGTATTGTTTATGTTGATAAGAAGAGTATCTTTAGTAAAAACTGATGGAGAAAGTCCTTGCGCTGAAATTTGCGAAGCAAAAAAAGAGATATAGAGTAAAAAGATTAGATTTTTTTTCAAGAGTATGTTTCTATTAATTCTGTAAAATAAATCTAAACCTATACTCCTTCTAATTCAAGATGATTTGGAATTACTCGTAACGGAGAGCTTCAATTGGATCAAGATTGGAAGCCTTCATTGCAGGATAAACACCGAATACTACTCCGACAAATGTTGTTACAAGCACACCAATAATTATCCATTCGACAGGTAAGATAATAGAGACACCTAATTGCAAAGCAACTAAATTCCCGCCAAGAACACCAAAAAATATTCCGATTAAACCGCCGAACCAGCTAAGTGAAACTGCTTCAACTACAAATTGAGTTAGTATTGTTTTCTTTCGTGCGCCGATTGCTTTTCTAATTCCAATTTCGCGCGTCCGCTCTGTTACACTGACAAGCATGATATTCATAATACCTACTCCTGCGGCAAGCAAAGAAATAAAAGCAATGACTGCGGCGCCAAGTTTAAAATATTTTGTCAGATCATTAAACTGTTGTATCAACTGTTCATTTGTAATGAGTTCAAAATCATTTTCCTGTCCGCTCCCAACTTTTCTGATTTTTCGCATCGCTCCAATTACTTCATCCATAGTTGCATCGATTAAATTTTTATTCTGACACATCACAATAATTGAAGCGCTCCTTTCGGTACCAAAACATTTTTCAAATGTTCCTAAAGGGATAGCAACAAAATTATCTTGAGATTGACCAAAAATTGAACCTCGTTTCTCAAAAACACCCGCGACTTCAAAATTGAAATTATCTATTTTGATTTGCTGACCAAGAGGTGAAATATTTTTAAATAGCTTATCAACTATATCTGTCCCGATAACAACTGTAGGTCGAGAATATTCATAATCGGCAGCAGATAAATTTCTTCCTTCACCAATTTTTAACTCTCTGGCAGTGAAGTAATCTTTATTTACACCGGCAACACTAACATTCGGGTTTGTTTTTATATTATTATATTTTATGGTTCTGCCACCAGTGCCGATAGCGATTCCGATAGCAGCCGGAAGTTGTGTCATCCCTTTTAATTTTTCACCTTGATCTATTGTTAAATTTTTACGGTTGTGGTTTCTTCCTCTATCATGCGGACCAAGTTGGATTGCAGGCCATTTTGAAACTATAAAATTATTCGAACCGATTTGATTAAAAATATCTTCAAAGCTTTGTTGAATTGCACTGATTGCCGTCATTACAATAATTATTGAAAACAATCCGACTGCGATTCCAAGCAAAGTTAAAAATGATCTTAGCTTGTTTGCTATGATAGAACTAAATGCGAGTTTAATACTTTCAAAAAAATGCATATCAATTACTCATAACGTAATGAATCAACCGGATTAAGTTTTGAAGCTTTCCAAGCCGGTAAAAATCCGGATATTACACCAACTAATGCAGAAATTAATAACGAAATAAAAACAATATCTAAAGGCATTGTTGTAGGCAAAAATTGATTAATAACTAAACTCAAAGGGAAAGAAATAATTAATCCAATAATTCCGCCCATAATACAAAGTATAGCAGCTTCGGTTAAAAATTGAAAAAGTATAGACCACGTTTTTGCACCGATAGCTTTTCTTATTCCAATTTCTCTTGTCCGTTCAGTTACGGAAACAAACATGATGTTCATAATTCCAATAGCTCCGACAAAAAGCGAAAGAGCTGTAATTACTATTCCGGCTACAGCAACAATTCCAATTGTTTTATCATACATATCTTTTAGTGCTTCTTGTTGATTTATTGCAAAGTCATCAGGTTTATCCAAAGGAACTTTTCTGATGACACGCATGGCAGAAATAATTTCTTCTTTTGCATCTTCAAGTTTTGAAACATCACCAATCTTAATATCAATTCTTAATCTTTGATGCCTGTTGCTAATAACTGTCTCAAAAGTTTTCAAAGGCATAATTACCTGTCCATCCATACTAAAAGCACCCATCATACCGCTGCCTTGTTTTTCCAGAACCCCAATAACTTGCATCGGGACATTATTAATTTTTATGTATTGATTAAGCGGACTTTCCGTAGGGAATAATTCATCCGCAATATCTTTACCAACAACACAAACTCTTCTACCGGCTTTAACATCAAGATCACTTAAAAATCTTCCTTCTGCCGGATTAACATTGCCGGTTTTTTGATAATCTTCTGTGGTACCAAAAACTAAAGTTGCTTGAACAGATTTATCTTTCCTTTTTATTCCAGCACCAAACGTACTTTTACTTGGTGCCATTGCTTCATAATTTTTTAGCACAGAACGAAGTTTTTCATACTGTTCATAAGTAATATCTTTTCTGTTTCTGTACTGACTCCAGTCACCCATTGCAAACCAAGGAAACTTATCTACATAAAGTACATCGCTTCCAAAGGATGATATTGAACTAATGAATGCTTCACGAAGACCAACAATAGCCGTTGACATTGTTGTTACGGCAACAATTCCAATTATGATTCCCAATGTTGTTAATACAGAACGGAGTTTGTTTGCACGCATTGCTCGAAGAGCGATGGACAGGATTTCTTGAAATTCAATAAGGAAAATTCTCATGCCGTTAAAATATTTATTACGGACATTAATATGCAATTTTAAAATCAAAAAAAAAGCAGTCCTACATTTATACTTGACTGCTTTTTGTAAAAAAATCTTATTCGTATCTGAGAGCTTCTATAGGATCAAGATTGGCAGCTTTGTAGGCGGGATAAGTACCAAAAGTTACTCCAATTAACACACAAAGAAATACTCCAATAAGAACCCAATCAATTGGAATTACAGCAGATGCTTTTAATAATGAACCTGCTAAATTTCCGACAGCCACCCCAAGGATAATTCCTATTATACCTCCCATCAAACTTAATGCAACTGATTCGATTAAGAATTGAACTAGTATATTAAACTTTCTTGCACCAATAGCTTTTCTAATTCCAATCTCTCTTGTTCTCTCAGTAACAGATACTAACATAATATTCATAATACCAATACCGGCAGCAAGAAGTGCAATTGCAGCTATAACTATTGAACCGATTCGAACACCATTTGTTATACCATTTATCTGAGTTAAAAGTGATTCATTAGAAAAGAAATCAAAATTATTTTCTTCGCTGGCTTTTAACCCTCTTACAACTCTAAAGTATCCTTCTGCAAATTCTATAACATCATTATAGGATTCTTTATTGTAAGTCATTACTGTAATATTCACACTGTTACTTCGTCTTCCATAATAATTTTGAAACGTTGTAATTGGAACGATCGCAATATTATCCTGACTTTGACCAAATACAGCACCTTGAGATTCAAGAACACCAATTACTGTTAATTTATGTCCATCCAATGTAATAATGTTATCTAAAGCATTTTTATTTGGAAATAATTTCTTAGCAACATCAGATCCTAGAACTATGAAATTTTCATACCGTTGAATGTCGCGGTCGTTAAATGCACGCCCGTCTTCAATATTCCATTTGTTATTTGGAAATGCTTCAATTGTACAACCACATATTTGAATATTAGGATTTGTTTCTACGTTACCAATTTTCATTTGCTTACCGAAGTTCCATTGTTCAGCTCCGACAGATTTAGCTTCGACAAGTTTTTCTTTTAGTCTGTAGTATTCATCCAAAGTGATATCCGGTCTGTTGCGGAACTTAGCTCTTTCTGATGGTCCGCCAGTATTGAATGCCGGGAATTTTTGAATTTGAAAAGTATTTTGCCCTAATTGTGATACTCCTTGTTCAATACTTTTCTGCAAAACTTCAATTATGGTACTGATTGCTATAATTGAAAATATTCCGACTACAATTCCAAGAATAGTTAAAGAAGAACGTAATCTATTTGTACGAAGTGAATTTAAAGAGACTTTTACTACTTCAATAATTTTCATTACTCATACCTCAAAGCTTCTACCGGATCTAATTTTGCAGCCATATAAGCCGGTGCAAAACCGGAAAGTATTCCTGTGATTATCGAAATTACGATTGCAAGAATAAACGCATCCGCTTGAATTGATGTAGGAAGAAATTGATTAATAACTAAACTCAGTATTATTGCTATTACCAGTCCTATCATACCTCCTATCAAACATATAATTGCAGCTTCCGTAATGAACTGACCAAGGATAGTTCTTCTTTTAGCGCCAATAGCTTTTCTAATTCCTATCTCCCGGGTTCTTTCTTTAACAGAAACAAACATGATATTCATAATTCCTATTGCACCAACAAATAAAGATAAACCGGTAATGAAGAAACCCGCAATCTGAATTACTCCAATTGTTTGATTGATAGTTTTTAATAACGCTTCTTGTTGATTGATAGAAAAATCATTTATCTCGTTATACTTTAATCCGCGGACTCTTCTCATAATTCCAACAGCTTCTTCTTTAACAGCTTCAACCATGGCACTATTTTCGGCGCGCACGTTGAAAGTAACACTTCTTAAATTTTCATTCTGGAAATACTTAAATACATTTTGTATTGGAAGAAAAGCTTGGTTATCAGGATTAAAATTTCCCATAACCCAACTTCCTTGTTCAGAAAGAACTCCAACAATTTTAAATTTATGTCCTTTGATTTTGACAAACTGATCTAACGCCCCGCCTCTGGGGAAAAGTTTTTTTGCAACTTCACTTCCAAGAACAACAACTTCTCTTCCACCGTTGCTTTCTATTTCATTAAAAAATCTTCCTTCACTAAAAGATAGATTTGTTGTTTTGATGTAATCTTCATTTGTACCTTGAAGGATAATAAACTCAACACTTCTCTCTCTGTATTTAACTGTTTGATTACTCCATACAGTTGGGGCTGTGGCTATTGGTAATTTAGCTAAGTCTTTATACTTTTTATATTCATCTAAAGAAAGATTACGTCGGTTTCTCATTTCCCACCAAGGAATATCATTGCTGAACCATTGCCATTTATCAATGTATAAATTATCCGAACCGAGAGAAGCAACTCCCTTCTGAAAGGCATTGTCAATTCCTTTAATTGCGGTTGACATGATAACAACTGAAGCAATTCCTATTACAATTCCGAGTGTAGTTAAGACAGCACGAACTTTATTGGCGCGGATAGCACGTAAAGAAATTGCCAAACCTTCTTTCAGTTCAAATAAAAAGTTGTTCATTTATATTCCTTTATACCTTTGAGAAACCGTTTTTCTTCGGTACAAATCTCTTTGTTACTATTTCGTCTTTTTCAATTAGTCCATCTCTTAATCGGATGATTCTTGCGGCATGTTCTGCAATATATTCTTCGTGAGTCACTAGAATTATTGTGTTTCCTAATTCATAGATATCGTTGAAAAGTGCCATGATGTCTTCGCCGGTTTTAGTATCGAGATTTCCGGTTGGTTCATCTGCAAGAATAATTGAAGGTTTTGTGACTAATGCGCGAGCAATCGAAACACGTTGTCTTTGTCCACCTGAAAGTTCATTGGGTTTGTGATGAATACGGTCGGATAAGCCTACTTGCTCTAGTGCAAGCCGTGCACGTTCTTTCCTTTCGGATGATGAAACTCCAGCATAGATTAAAGGAAGTTCAACGTTGTGTAAGGCATCCGATCTTGCTAATAAATTGAATGTTTGAAATACAAACCCAATCTCTTTGTTTCTGATTGCAGCGAGTTCATTATCATTCATCTGACTAACATTATTCCCTTTGAAATCATAAATACCTTTTGTGGGAGTATCCAAGCAGCCAAGCATATTCATTAAAGTTGACTTACCGGAACCCGACGGACCCATGATCGCAACGTATTCATTTTTATTTATCTTCAGCGAAACATCTCTAAGCGCATGTACTTCTTCACTACCCACCTGATATATTTTAGCTATGTGTTCAATATTTATAATATTCATTTTTGTTCCGTTCTTTAGTTGAATTACTTTTTCTCGGTTCCTTTACGCTTAGCTTGCATAGATACTTTTGAGCCATCTTCTAATTCTTTTGATATAGCACGATAAGGACCGCTGACAACTTCTTCGTCTTCTTTTAATCCGCTTAGAATCTCGATATAAGTATCGTCACTAATTCCTGTTTTAACTTCAATCATCTTTGTTTTATTTTCTTTAATTACAAAAACAACTTCTTTAGGTTTATTGCTTCTGTCTTTTTTAGCTTTTACTTCGTTTTCAGGTTGCACTCCCTGTGGTGTGCTTGTAATCGGTTTATCAATTCTTGCAGTAACACTTTGTATCGGCACTGTTAATACATTTTGCTTTTTCTCTGTTTCAATATCAGCATCGCAAGACATTCCGGGTCTAATACTGTTTCCTGCATTTACAATAAGCACCTTTACTTCAAAGTTTACAACTTCATCCTGAGTTCCAAGACCTTTTGTTACAGCACTGTTTCCAATTTGAGTAACTACTCCTTTGAAGGTTTTATCGGAGAATGCATCAACATGTACTTTTGCTGTATCACCAACTGAAATTAAGACAACATCATTTTCATCTACATTAACAGTAGCTTCCATTTTGCTTAGATCTGCTACGGTTAGCATTTCAGTTCCTGGACTGAAACCGCTTCCTAAAACTCTTTCGCTCAGATCAATATTTCGTTTGCTTATCGTTCCATTCATAGGAGAATAAACAATCGTTTTATTAAGATTTGTAATAGCGTCTTTCAAAGAAGCTTCTGCTTGAGTTACACCGGATTTTGAAGATTCGTAATTACTAAGTGTTTGCAGATAAGTTGATTTAGCAGCTTCGAGTTCAGAATCGCTTGCCAATTTTTTCTGAGCTAAACCTTGAATTCGTTTATAATCGGATTCAACTTTATCAAGCTGTGCTTTTGTAGAACTCAATGATGACTTGGCTTGATCAAGCCGAGCCGCAGCCATGTTACGTTGGGCTTCATAATTATCAGGCTTTATTCTTAAAAGTAACTGCCCCTTTCTAACAACGTCTCCTTCTCTCACAGCCAGATCAACAATTTCTCCGGTTGCCTCGGCACTAATCTTAACTTGATAGACAGGATTTATTTTGCCGGTTGCAGAAACAACTTGAGTTACATTTCTCTTTTCCACTTTTTCAGTTTGGACTGTTACGATATCTTCTTTATTACCGCTGAAGACAACAAGCAAGAGTATAACAAGAAGAAGAAGTCCCAATCCTCCAAATATAAAAAGTTTCTTTTTTGATTTTTTCCCGTTAGCCATTGTAATTAACTCCTTAATATAAATTTATTCATATTTTGAAAATTCTAATCTACCGATAGCATTGTTTAGCTTATCGTGCTGGCGATAGAAATCATAACCAGCATTAATTTTATTTCGCAGTGCATCTTGATAATCTCTGCTTGCTTGTAGAACATCAAGTATAGTAGCTGAACCAAGGTTATATCTTTCTTGATTAATTTTTCTAGTCTCTTCAGCAGCAAAAACGCTCTTAGAAGCAACGTCTAAACTTTTTTTAGCCGCAACTAAATCTAAATATGTTTGTTTGATTTCGATTTTAATTTGTCTCTCTAATGCAAGAAGATCTTCTTGAGCATTTAAAGCGTTAACCTTTGCAAATTGTATTTGGCTTTCAATCCCGAAATTTGAAAAGATAGGAACATTTAGCGAAAGACTTACAGACAGCTGTTTTCTGTTAAAGAGATCGCCGGTAGTAATTGCACTGGTGCCGTAAGAATAATTACCACTTAAGGATGGGAATATTCCGCTCTTAGCAATTGTAACTCCGCTTTCTGCTGCACTTAGATTTAACTGTGAACTTTTATAATCAAAACGATTATCCAAAGCTGCATTTACCATAGCTTGTATATCTTCAAAATCTTTCATGTAGGAATCAGTATCTAAAGTTTTTTTGGCAACAAAAGGATCTACAAGTGAGTAATCCTCGAGAACATTTAATGAAAGATAATTTAACAGTGCTGCTTTAGAAGATTCATAATTGTTCTGAGTTTGAATAAGTAATAGTTCTGCACTTCCCAACTGAACTTGGGCCGAATAAACATCCGCAAGTGTAATAGATCCTAAACGATTTCTTTCTTGAACTGTCTCGTAAAATTTTTGGAAATACTTAACATTTTCTTCACGAACATTCATAAGTTCTTCTGCATTTAGCACAACGTAAAAATAATCTGTTGTGGTAAATACAATGTTCTGTTTTAGTTTTGAAATATTATACTCGCTTGCTTTCACATTATCTTTTCTTTCAGAAATTGTAGCGTAGTTTGCAAGACCATCAAAAAGTGTAACACTACCACCAACACCAACACTGTAACTTCTATTTTCGGCAATTGATGCAGGAATATCAGTTGTGTTTCCGAAGAAATCTCTCTGGACTCCACCTTTGTCATCTGTTCTTTGCCAGTTCCAGCTAGCAGAAGCTCCAAGACTTGGTAATAATGAACCATACGCATTCTTTAATTGAGATTCACTAGATAAAAGATTGTTCTTAGACTTAATTAGCAAAGTATTTTTTTGAAGAGCAATTGAAATTGCTTCATCTAGAGTTAGCTTTTTCTGAGCATATACCGGTAATGCTAACAACAAAACAATAAATAAAATTAAATATCTTTTCATTAGTCTCTCCTTTTGAGAACAATTAAGATTTACTTTCTTAAGTATTATGACGAGATAAGTACTGAAAAAGTTACATTCTAAAGATAAGAAGATGTTTACTTTTTATTTTTAAGATATTCATCTTTTATTGATAAAAAATAAGCATAAGCTTCTTCATAATTATTACCAATTTTGCCATCAAGAATTGCTTCCTCAATTGTAGTCTTTATATCCCCAACAAGTTTTGAAGGAGGAATGTTACAGATTTTCATAATTTCTTCTCCTCTAACCGGAGACTGAAACGCTCGTAATTTATCTCTCTTGCGAACATCTTTAACTTTTTGCATTACAATTTCATAATTCTCAAGATACTTCGTTACTTTATTTGGATTCTTACTTGTAATATCAGCGCGGCAAAGAGTAATTAAATCATCCAGGTCATCATCAGCAGTAACTATAAGTCTTCTAATTGCTGAATCAGTTACTTCTTCATCCACCAAAGCAATCGGTCGTAAATGTAACCGAATTAACTTTTCAATGTAATCTAATTTGGTAAGAGGAAGTTTCATCCTTTCAAAGATTGATTTCATCATTCTTGCACCGAGTTCTTCATGCCCATGATAAGTCCAACCTGTTCCCTCAACAAATTTTTTGGTTGGCGGTTTTGCAATATCATGTACTAAAGCCGCAAACCTCAACCAAATGTTATCACTAACTAAAGCAATATTATCAACTACTATACATGTGTGGTAGAAAACATCTTTATGGTGAAAATCATTTCTTTGTTCTACTCCGGCAAGATTATGCAATTCGAGAAGAATTACTTTTAAAACTCCGCTCTCAAATAATAATATTAACCCGATCGAAGGTTTATCAGCTGCAAGTATCTTCATTAATTCATCTGTAATTCTTTCTTGAGAAACAATCTTAAGACGGTCAGCCATTAAGCTTGCGGCTTTCATAACAGATTCATCAACTTGAAAATTCAACTGCGCAGCAAAACGAAATGCACGCATTATTCGAAGTGGATCGTCATCAAAAGTTTTTTCAGGTCTCAGTGGTGTACGAATTAATTTTCTCTCGATATCATTTATTCCGTCAAACTTGTCAATCAACTTTCCAAATGTATTTTCATTTAATGAAACAGCTAAACTGTTTATTGTAAAGTCGCGTCGATTAAGATCATCATCAAGCGTACCTTTTTCTACTTTAGGATTACGACTGTTGCGTTTATAAGATTCTTTGCGAGCCCCAACAAATTCAAGTGCTATTCCTTGATAATTAAAATGTGCTGTCCCGAAATTTTTATAGACAGTTACTTCTTTTATTCCCAGATCATTTGCTAATTGCTCGGCAAAATTAATTCCGTCACCTACCACTAAAAAATCCATTTCATTCTTATTTCGTTTTAATATAATATCACGAACAAATCCGCCGACAAGATAAAGTTCTTCGTTTCTCCTCTCAGCGAGCGATGAAGCAATTTTTAAAAACTTATATTTATTTAATATTGTTTTAAAATCCATTACATCACTTTGTATAAGTTATTTTTATTTCTTCATGGTTATTCTTAAACCAATTTACCATTTTTAAGTTTTCTATAAACATATGATCACTATTATCATCTTTCCTAAAATCTAATGATCTTACTGCAAAATATTGTGCTGTTTCATAATCTAGATTTCTTAAAGCGTACTTTGAAATTTCCAATGCTGCATAACTTGAGGAGTAATCCTGAACTTTAATGCTTCTTTTAAATTCAGTTACTAAATCTTCTAAACTATTGTTGTCATTCGTAGAATAATTGATCAGAGTTGGTATTAAAAAATATTTTATTCCTTTCGAATTAAGAGATAGTAATTTTTGATACTTCTGTTTTTGATTATAATTCAAGTATTTTTTTAAGGAATCAACTCCTTCTTCTAGAATAGATTTTCTAATTAACACTTCATTTGTAAAATTGATGTGGGGACTCTGTACAATCAGCGAATCATACTCAGAAACCGCTTTAACATATTGATTCGTTTGGATCAACAAATCCCCTAAGATCAATTCTAAATTATAATAGAATTGACTTGTTCTAAAATTAACTATTTGATTATTCAAAAACTCTTCAGCTGTTGCATAATTTTTTTCAGCTGAATATGATGATACTACCCCCAATAATGACTGATAAGAATTTGAATAATTGTAAACATTCTTAAATAAGTTAAAAGCTTCCGAATATTTTTTATTTTTATATAATTCCCAGGCCTTATTAACTTCGGACGCAGCCATTCGAGGGCAATATTTTTTAAATATACTTACTCCGCCGAAATAAAGTTGAGCTCTACTCTTATTGAATTCAATTTGATAATTCTCCATGAATAATTCGTAATCTTTGACAAGTTCATTAAGTTTTTTCCCATATACTTTTTGAAAATCATTTACTTGATATAAATATTTAATTTTTGATATACCAAATTTATCTTCAAGATATTTTAGAAAAGACCCGGCATATATATATGAGATTGATGATGTCCGTGAAAAAAAATTAATTCCGCTAAACAGTTTTGCAATAGGGTATTTATAACCAGCTGTAAAAGCAAGTTTAGCCATGTATTGAATCGGGTAATCATCATAATTATTTTCAATTGCCATAGCCAAACCTTCAATCATTGCCGGATTAAAGTCTGCCGAAACTTTGAATGGTGTTTGACCAAATTCCCCAGCTAAAATATGTACTAGTTCATGTTTTAGAGTTCTTCCATAATTATAGTAATTCGAAAAAATTTGTTTCAACCATGGTTTTGCAATATCAGCATTTCCTGAACCTAATAATTCTCTTTTACTTTCTTTCCCGGGAAATAGATATGAATCAATATTATGCGAGAATGGTAATGTAAGTTGAATCTTAATCTGGTCTAAGTAATATTCATGAAGAAGCGCATTATATCGGTTTTCTTTATCTCCTCGAAGTGAATCTGGTAAATGAATTTGGAAATTATTTGTAATTATGGTTGAAGCAAGTTCTTTTTCAATACGTTTTTTATCAGTAGCAAAAAATAATTTCGGTTTCAATATCGAGAAGAAAAATGAGAGGAAAATCAGAATAAAAACAATAAGAGTTTTATTCTTTTTCTCATTATTTAAGACTATTCTTGATGAGTAAAACAGTAGAATGAAAAAAGCTACATTGAAAATTCTATATGCTAATAAAATGCGATCAACGGATAAATCTTCATCGTAAATAGTACCAGGGAAATAACCAAATATTGGATTATAGAAATAGATTTGCGGATTAAAGAAGAACTCTGTTAATGGAGAAATTATTAATCCAATAGAAATTATAATGAAGAAATAAAAAGAATATTTTCTTGATAATGCTGTGCAGAAGTTCCCTAATGCACCGCCAAAAAAAAAGGAAGGAATTGAAATAACAAGATAGAAAAGTATACCATCTTTAATTGGGCAATTAGAGTTTAGGACACTTGATAAAAATCCAATTAGAAAAGGAATGATAATTGAAAAAGAAATAAATAATTTGTTCTTCAGCAATAAATCTATAGCACCTATTACAAAATCTTTTCTTTGGACTATAATAATCTGTAATCCGCCAATGATAAATAAGAAAATTCCATTAACAACAGAAAATTCGTAACCTAAAGTTTTTGTAAGAGGCAAAAATGTTAATAAAAGATTTATTAAAACTAGAAAGAAGACTAAAATTTTAGAAATATTTGAATGAAATTCTTCTAGTGAAATTCTCAAATTAAAATTCCGATGTTGAAACACGTTCTATATCAGCGCCTAAAGCTTTTAATTTTTCTTCTATTCTTTGGTATCCTCTATCAAGATGATATACTCTTAAAACTTCTGTGGTTCCTAATGCTGCTAATCCAGCTAATACTAATGAGGCACTAGCTCTAAGATCAGTAGACATTACTTTTGCACCTTTTAACTCTTTCACTCCTTTTACTACTGCGCTATTATTTATGATTTCAATATTTGCTCCTAATCTATTGAGTTCTGGGACATGATTAAATCTATCGTAGTAAATTGACTCTGTAATTGTGGAAGTACCATCAGCAAGAGACATGTATGAGGTCCATTGAGCTTGCATGTCAGTTGGAAATCCTGGGTAAGCTGAAGTAGTTATGTCAACACTTCTAGGGCTAATTGATGTGGCATCTATTTGCACTAACTTATTGCAATATGATAGAATAACTCCGCTATCTTCTAGTTTAGATAATATCAATTTAGCATTCTCAAAATTGCGGTAAACAAGATTAATCTTACTCTGTGTAATCGCAGCTGCCGTTAAAAGAGTTCCTGCTTCAATCCTATCAGCAATGTTTTCGATCTTTGAGGAACTTAATTCATCCACTCCTTCAATCTCAAGTATCGTTGATCCTATACCAGATATTTTTGCTCCCATCTCTCTTATATACTCAGCTAATAATGTTATCTCAGGTTCCATTGAAGCATTAGTAATTAATGTTGTTCCTTTAGCAAGTGAAGCTGCCATTAAAGCATTTCCCGTAGCTCCTACAGAAGAAATATCAAAGTGCAATTTAGTCCCTTGCAGTTTTTTTGATTTAGCTATTATGTATCCCTCTTCCAATTGAATCTCTGCACCTAACTTTTTCATAGCTTCTAAATGAAGATTTATAGGTCTTGGCCCCCATGCACAACCTCCAGGCATAGAAACTTTTGCATATCCATATCGTGATAATAAGGGTCCTAGAACATAAACAGATGCTCGCATTTTTTTTACATGTTCATAGGGTGCAATTTGATTGATAATGTGACTTGTATCCAGCGTTAAATTATGATCATGAAAGTTAGTTGCAACACCTAAATGATTAAGTAATTTAATCATTGTGTAAATATCACTTACTTCCGGTGTGTTATTAATGATATTTTTTCCTGAATTAAGGAGAGTAGCCGGCATTAAAGCTAACGCTGAATTTTTAGCCCCGCTTACTTCAACTGTACCGCTTAGTTTCTTACCGCCGTTTATTACAAATTTATCCAATGAATACCTTACTGAATTTTGAACATCATTCCTTTAACACCTGCTAAAAAGATTTGTCCCATAGGACTAATGGATAATCCATTCATATTGGAAGAAATTTGAGACTCAACTTGACTCCAATTTTCTCCTTTATCCTTCGATACTAATATAGTCCCAAGGTTTCCAATAATTATAGCATGGTCTTCCGAAATGTATTTTACTTTCTGAAATCCGCTTGTCAATTTAGTTTCAACTTTTTCCCAAGAATTACCGTAGTTATTTGTCCATAGTACAGTCCCATTACCACCTACAATCAAACCATATCCATTTTCTCTTAAATCAATTGACTTTAGATAATTATCAGTTAAAGAAGTCTCCACTTTATTCCATGAATTACCACTATTTGTAGTTGAAAGTATAATTCCATCCCATCCTACTGCAAATCCTCTCTTTGAATCGAAAAAAGAAAAATCGAAAATAATTTCATTAGTATTAGTAGTTACTTTATTCCAATTGACTCCACCATTTGTAGATTTTAGAATAAGTCCTTTATTGCCAGTAATAAAGCCAGTATTATTATCTACAAATTTAATCTTAAAATACTTATAACCTTTTTCTAAAGGTATTGATTGAAGTGAGTCAAGATTATTAATTCCTAATAGAAGAGAAGATGAATCTCCAACTATTAGAGCCTTTCCATTGGGGAATATATAAACATCACTTAATGGAATTGTTCGGTTAAGATTTTTACTTACCCAAGATTTTCCATTATCAGAGGAAGTTATTATCGTCCCAGAATCACCAACAGCAACGACAAATTTTTCGTTTGCAAAATAAAGAGAATTCAAATTGTTCTGCACACCACTTTCAACTTTAGTAATCTCACTAAATTTGAATTGCTTACTCTCTGATGAAAAGAGTTGCTGAATACTGTATTTCTTAAATTTATCTAATTGATTTGATGTTATTAGAGCATTCACTTGATTATAAACAAAATAAGAAAGTGCTATCATTAGAATTGTAAAACCCACAAATGCTGATACGGCAAATATTTTATATCTTTTTGAACGTGGTTTTGAACGGTTGAAATAGCTGGTATATAGTTTAGCAACATGTTTATCTAATTCTTGAACATCATTAAACATTTCTTCACATGAGCTATATCTATTCAAAGGGATCTTTTCCATAGCTTTAAGTAGAATCTTATCAACCAGTTCAGGAATTCCAGTCATCTTTTCAGAAACTCTAGGCGCAGTTTTTTTAAGATGACTATCCATAACTTCATATTCGCTTTGATAATCGAATGGAGGTTGACCGACTATCATTTCATAAGCTGTGCATCCTATAGAGTAAATATCACTCCGGTTAGTTACTTCTTCTCCTTTAACTTGTTCGGGACTCATATAATAAACAGTACCAATTTTAGAACCGGTTTTAGTCATATCATTTTCAACAAGCGATTTCGAAATTCCGAAATCCATTATTTTGGTTATGCCTTCCTTATTTAAAATGATATTTGACGGTTTAATATCTCTGTGAATAAATCCTTTGGAATGTGCATAACCTATACCGAGCAATAATTGTTTGATAATATAGATTACATCATACAAATTAAATCTGCCCTGCCGCTCAATAACTTTTTCAAGACTTTCTCCTTCTACATACTCCATCACTATACCAAGCAGATTTGAATATTCGATAAAACCGTGTACTGTTACTATATTGGGATGAGATAGTTTAGCATGGTTCTTAGCTTCGCGTTTAAATCTTTCAATAAATCTTTCTTTATCTAAGACTTGCGAGTTTAACATTTTAATTGCTACATATCTGTCGAGCTTTGTGTCAAAAGCTTTATAGACAATCCCCATGCCTCCTTTTCCAAGAACGGAGACAACTCGATAATTTTCGATCATTTTACCAATTAAATTATCCATGCCTTATCACTAACAATTTTTATTTTCAATATAACAATTTCTCCTTTTTCTTTTGTTATTACAAACTGAAATAAGTGTCAAAATCGGTTTCTTTGTTTTTTCTTATCATTTAACTAATTTTGCGAGCCCAATGCGAGACTGGCGGAATTGGCAGACGCGCTAGACTTAGGATCTAGTATCGAGAGATGTGGGGGTTCGAGTCCCCCGTCTCGCACTAATTACTAATTAAAACACTACAATAACGAGGTATTTTTGGACATTAAAGTGAATCAACTATCAGATTCTCAGCAAGAAGTTGAAGTAAATCTGAATTACGATGAAATCCTTCCGGAAATCAATGATGCTTACGATGAAGAAAGAAAGACCATTACCATAGACGGTTTTAGAAAAGGGAAAGCGCCGATGGGAATGATTAAAAAACTTTATGGAGAAGCTATTGAATATAAAGCAAGTGAAAAAATTGCGAATAAAAAATTTTGGAATGCTATTGATCAACAAAATTTAAAACCTATCAGTACTCCGCAAATGATGGATCTCGATTTTGTCCCGGGGACTAAACTATTCTTTAAGGTTAAGTATGAAATAAAACCAAAACTAAATCTTAAAAGTTATAAAGGTTTAGAAATTGAAAAACCCATTTTCAAAATAAAAGACGGTGAAGTAGAACGTGAAATTGATTTCTTATTAAAACCGCATTTTAAATTTGAAGCTGCTGATAAAATAGAAAACATAAATTTTAGGATAACAGTCAATCTGCAAAGAATGGATGCTCAAGGTATACCAATGATTGGACACCGAAGCGAGAATATGATTATTGATTTAACTGACGAAAAAGTTAATCCGCAAATCAAAGAAAACGCACAAGGTAAAAAGGTTGGTGAATTATTTAATTTTACTTTTACTGATGAACATTATCACGGTGAAGAACTTCATAGAGAAGAGTTTAATTATTTAGCTGATGTTATTAAGATAGAAAAACAAGTTAAGCCTGAACTCACTGAAGAAATTGTGAAAAAGATCTCCGGTGATAAAGCTTCAACTCCAGAAGAACTTAATTCATTCCTCAGAAAAAATATTGAAGATTACTACATCAAACAATCTGATGAGATTTTTACTAACAATTTGCTCGGTGAAATTGTAAAGAATAATGAATTCACTCCTCCGCCCGGTTATGTAAGTTCTGTTCATAAGAGAATGGTAGAGTTGGAAAGAGAAAATTCTAAACGTTATAAAATGCCTAACTTTGATGAACAAGCAGTTACTGAATATTATAAACCAAGAGCTGATTGGAATTCTAAATGGCAAATCATTTTAGAAAATCTTGCCGAAGCTGAAAATATTAAAGTTGAAGATTCAGAATTAGAAGAATTAGCCAAGAAGGAAGCTGAAACAATTGGAATTTCAGTTGCCAAGCTTGTAAAATATTATAAAGACACTAATCGTTCGGAAATGTTACTGGAAGAAAAAGTGATTAAGTACTTGAAAGAACAAACAAAGATCAAAGAAGTTAATGCTGAAGAAAAAATTAAAGAGAAAAAGGAAAAATCAAATGAAGCATAATATTCTTACACAAACTCAAATGAACCAAAAATTTGAAATCTATAACCAGCTTGTTCCTTATGTAATTGAACAAACAGGCCGCGGTGAAAGAGGGATGGATATTTTTTCCCGTCTATTGAGAGAACGTATCATCTTCCTTGGAACTGCAATTGATGATCATATTGCAAGTTTAACAATTGCACAATTACTTTTTCTTGAAGCAGAAGATCCTGATAAAGATATTTATCTTTATATCAATTCACCTGGTGGAAGTGTTTCTGCCGGTCTTGCAATTTATGATACAATGAAATATGTTCGCTCAAAAGTCTCAACTATTTGTGTTGGATTAGCAGCAAGTATGGGTGCTGTTCTGCTTGCCGGAGGTGAATCAGGAAAACGTTCTTCCCTTCCAAATTCTAAAATCATGATACATCAACCATGGGTTGGCGGATTGCAAGGACAAACTACTGATATCGAAATCCACGCAAAGGAAATGATCAAGACAAGAGAAACACTTTATAAAATTCTTGTTGATAATACCGGAAAAACTTATGACCAGATTTCGAGAGATTGCGACCGCGATTATTTTCTTAATGCTGAAGAAGCAAAAGAGTATAAGTTAATAGACAATATTTTGGTTCATAGAGCCAGTCCAAACAATAACAATAAAAAGTAACTTTTCGAAGGGGTTTATAAACCCCTTTTTTATTTTAAACATAATTTCATTACTAATACTGATATTGGAGAATTAACATGAATCCTCTAAAAATGTTTACTGTTTTATTATTTGTAATCTCAACTCAAATAATTCCTCAGGAAAAACTTTTTACTGTAGAAGATGTTGTCCAAGGTTCATTTAACAGATCGGCTTTATCAGGCATGAGACAACTTAATTGGATTCCAAATACAGATAATTATGTTTGGACCGACGGAACGGATGATAAATCCGTTTTACTAGTTTCAACACCAAAAAGTGCAAAAGCTGATACTCTTCTGAAATTAGCTGAACTAAATTCATTTTTTACTAAGCAAAATGAAAAACCATTACTCTCTATGCCATCTGTTATTTGGTCGTCTGCCAATGAATTTTACTTCCGTAGCGGATTAAAATATTATTCCTTCAATTTGAAATTTAAAAAACTGACAAATGTAAATTCAGTTGCAGATGGAGCAGCTGATCAAACACTTTCACCTAATAAAAAATTAGTTGCTTACACAAAAAGGAATAACCTCTTTCTTAGTCTCGGTGATACTCAAATCATTCAAATAACTGCTGATAAAGATACTAACATAGTTAACGGGCAATCAGTGCATCGGGATGAATTCGGAATTAACGGGGGAATTTTTTGGTCGCCGAATAATAACTACATAGCATTCTATCGAATGGATCAAACTATGGTAACAGATTATCCGTTGGTTGATCTCACTTACACTCCCGCCCGTTTAAAATTCATTAAATATCCTATGGCTGGGCAAGCAAGTCATCATGTTACTGTTGGTATTTACGAGATCAAAACTGGAAAAACAGTCTGGCTGAAAACCGGTGAACCGCTTGATCAGTATTTAACAAATCTTGCATGGTCCCCTGACGAAAAAATACTTTTTATTGCTCACCTTAACAGAGATCAAAATCAAATGCAAATGAAAAAGTATGATATAGCAACTGGTGAAGTGATCAAAATTTTATTTGAAGAAAAAGATAATGAATATGTTGAACCGTTAAATCCAATCGTATTCTTACCGAATTCTAATGATAAATTTATTTGGGAATCGCAGAGAGACGGATATAATCACATTTATCTTTATGATGTTGAAGGCAATTTAATAAGGCAAGTAACAGATGGTCATTGGGTTGTAACATCATTTAACGGATTTGATAAATCCGGTAAAAATATTTTTATATCTGCAACAAAAGAAAGTCCACTGGAAAAACATTACTACAGAGTAAATATTGAAACCGGTAAAATGGATCGTCTTACAAAAGAAATCGGAACACATAATGTTGTTGTAAATTCAAGTTCAGAATATTTTATTGATACTTATTCAAATGTTACAACACCGCGTTTAGTTAATCTTCTAAACAAAAAAGGTGAATTAGTTAGAAATCTTCTAACTACAGATAATCCATACAAAGATTACAGGATGGGAAGCACAAAACTTTTCAGTATTAAAAACGATGAAGGGACTGAACTGTTTTGCAGAATGATTACACCGCCAAATTTCGATCAGACTAAAAAATATCCGGTAATTGTTTATGTTTATGGCGGACCGCATGCTCAAGAAGTTACAAATATTTTCGGCACTGGAAGATACTTTTTATGGTTCTATTTAATGGCTCAGAAGGGTTTTATAGTTTTCACTTTGGATAACCGTGGCTCAGCAAATAGAGGTCTAGATTTCGAACAAGCAGTCTTTCGTCATTTAGGAACAAATGAAGTTAAAGATCAAATGGCAGGTGTTAATTATCTTAAGTCACTTCCATATGTTGATGGAAATCGTTTTGGTGTTTACGGCTGGAGCTACGGTGGATTTATGACGACTTCTTTAATGCTAAGAACAAACGGCGCTTTCAAAGTTGGTGCTTGCGGCGGTGCTGTGATTGATTGGAAGTTTTATGAAGTTATGTACGGTGAAAGATATATGGATACTCCTCAGACAAATCCTGATGGATATAAAGAAGCGAGTTTGCTCAATTATGTAGATAATCTAAAAGGAAAACTCTTATTAGTTCATGGAACAAGCGATCCAACTGTAGTTTGGCAAAACACACTTCTATTTGCTAAGAAATGTTCCGAACTAAACAAACCGCTGGATTATTATCCATATATAGGATCAGGGCATGGTGTTGGTGGAAAGGATGCCCTTCAACTGTATTACAAAATAACCAACTACTTTTTAGATAACCTTTGATGCAATTTTACCGGGCAGAGATGTGAGTTAAGTTTGCCTGGCATTTTCAAGTCTTCAATAAAATGGTTATTTTCAATTTAGAATCTGTTAATAATTTTGATAATTTTTTAAAGTGAGATTTTTTTGACCGGTGCAAAATTAGACCTATTAATAAAGCTAAATGAACTTGCCGAATATGCTCGCCGTGGAGATGAATTTTTACCGGATGAGATATGCAATTTCCTTTCCAATGAATTTGATCTAAATGGCGCTGCTCTTTTTTCTATAGGTGATAACAATTCTTTTCATCCAATAGGTAAATCTGCCGGTGTTAAGAAAAATCAGCTCAAAGGCAATTCTTTCATCTGTCCTAACTGTAAACATTTCGCCGGAGTTCAAAGCAACACTTTAATTCTTGATAGTAATTGTTCAATCCAAATTTCAGATAACATAAGTAATGAGGGATGTTATTTGATCAATCTTTCAGATTTAGATAAGATGATGATCAAAGTAGCTAAAAAAACTGCATTTAAACAAAACGATAAAGACAACTTAGAAAAAGCCATTCAGCTTATTTCATCATTAATATTGTTATGGTTAGAAAAACGCGGTGGTACAAAACATTCAACAGCTTCTCTTGCTAGAATTGTTACAGAAACTACTAATGAACTTAAGACTAGTTCCAATAACATAATGAGTTCTACTTCCGCATTATCAGGCTCAGCATTATCTCCATCGAATTCTGAAAGCATTAATTCATTAAAGAAAAATGCTCAGAATATTCTTTTGAACATTAATGATCTTAATGAAATTTCTAAGATCGAATCTAACTCTGTTACCAGAAATCAAAAAAGTGTAGAACTTATTCCGTTTATCAATGAGATAGTAGAATTATTTAAAAGAAATCTTGGTAATCGTAAAATTACGTTTTCAGTTAGCGTAGATAAGTTATTAAATAAATCCGTGATATTAGATGATCAGAAACTGCGTTACATCTTGAGCAGTTTCCTTTTTGTTTCAACAAACCTTACAACTAAAGGTGAAATTTCGGTTATAGCTTCTGTCATTCAGAATAATTTAGTAAGATTTGTTATCTCTGATTCCGGAACTGTTATTGAAAGTAAGATAATTGATAAACTATTCGATCCATTTACTCTTTTTCAAATGGAGGGATTTAAAAACTCTCCTTTAACAGGACTCAGTTTAACATTGGTAAAAAAATATGTACATTATTTGGGTGGAGAAATTTCAACAACAAGCACTGCGGGGAAAGGAAATACTTTCACGTTCACTATTAATGGAGAAGTAATGGCTGAAATAGGAAACAGTATCTCACAATTACCCAAACCAACTTCGGTAAATAAAGTTCTTGTTATTGAGGATGATTATGCAACATCGAAGCTTTTAACAAATTACCTAAATAAATGGGGTTATAATCCAACCATTGTAAGTACAGAAGAACAGGCTTTTGGCGTTATCAATAAAGAACCTCTACTCGCCATTATCTTAGATATCGAACTTCCGAATATAAACGGTCTCGAATTATTGAAGAAACTACATGATAATCCTCAGACAAAAAATACACCGGTAATTGTTTGCTCTATTGAACCGGAACAACAAAAAGCATTTATGATGGGTGCCGTAGAATATTTTATTAAACCGATAAATTACAATTACCTTGTTGAAGTTCTAACAAATTATAAACTGAGAAAAAATTCAAATGTCCTTTGTGTTGATGATGATTTACCTACTCTAAATTTAGTTAAGCAGGCAATTGAATCTGCAGGATTTATAGCTATTGCTGAAAATGTTTCTGCAAAAGTTATGGATAGAATTAAAGATAAAGATGTTGATTTGGCTATTGTTGATCTGGATATGCCAGAGCCAAACGGATTTGAATTGATCAAACTGATTAAGTCAGATAAAAAGTTTGCACACCTCCCAATTATAATTTATACCGGTAAAGAGAATTACAGAGAAGACCTCTACAAGATTGAAGGATTATTTGAAGAACTGCTTGATAAACACTCTACGAATATTGAAGATCTCGCAGATACTATAAGTGCAATGATCAACCGCTATGAAACACCTCCTTCAGTTGAAGAAGTAATGCACAGAGATAATGTGATAAAGATATTATTAGCAGAAGATTATAAACACTCACAAATAATTGTTACACGATTGTTAAAGAAAAATGGTTTTGAGAATGTTATAGTTGTTGAAAACGGCGAAGATGCGGTTAAAATGGCTCATCAAGAAAAATTTGATTTGATCTTGATGGTTATGCAAATGCCCATTATGAACGGCTTTGAAGCAACAGAGAAGATTCGCGAAATACCCGAGTATCGAGAAGTTCCGATAATTGCATTAACAGCTTTTGCTATGAAAGGTGATCGTGAAAAATGTCTAGAATCCGGTGCAACCGATTATATTCCAAAACCAATCGACAGCAAAGAATTCATCGAAAAAGTGAAATACTATACAAATGTTTCTGCCTAATTATTGATTGAAGTTATCTTCTGATAAATAAAAAGTCCCGCATTAGCGGGACTTTTTTTACATCAATATTCAAACAAATATTATTTTTTCTGTATGGCCATTTTTGGTAACGAAGTAGTACTTGGTTGAAAATCATTAATAGTAGTTATCGTCACTACACCATTTGCATCTACATTTAATTCGAATACTCGCCAAGTATTATAACCGTTCGGATTGCTTGTCGGAACACTAAATGCGTAAAGCTGTGCGCCAATTATTAAAGTTACCTTTGCATTAGAACCAGCTAACGGTGCAGAGCTTTCACCCGAATAGTTGTGAACTATGTACTTATACACTCCCGGGAATTTTCTGTAAATAGTTACTACTTCCGGTCCATAACTATACCTATCATCAGTATCTAAACTAGCAAAAGGATAACTAGTAGCAGATCCCATTGAACTCCAATAAACATGTCCCGGACCTTGTGAATTATATGCAGGAATATATAAATGACTGTCAACATCATAAGGAGTTAGTCCCCATGTTAATGTAATGGAAGCTATAGGTGGAGATAAAACAATATCACCAATAGCTTTTGTTCCGCCATTAGTTGTAGGTGTCGTTATTGTTAATGGTGAACTTGTAGTACCATCTTTTGTAGCTTTTACAATTACTGTTGAATTAGCACGTACTCCGATTGAAAATGTTCCATCAGAACCTGTATATCTGTATGATCGTCCGGTATAATCAACTCCATCTGCAGTTACATAAGCATTTTGAATAGGAATACCATTACCATCAATTACTCTACCTGTAATGTAACATACATCATAAACACGATCCCAATTCCATGAGGTAAAATGTGTAACAGGACCTGTGTAACTATTTCCTGATTTAGTGGCCACACCTTCTTCTCTCCATACTGCTGCCGTTGTATCATACCACCACATAGATATTGTAGCTGGTGCAGAACTTTGCAAAGATGTTGGAATTGGAATTGTTAGAGTAGCTGTCTTTCCGCTGGCTAATTTAAGAGTAGCACCGCTTGTGGATTTTAAATTAGCATCTATAAAACCAAATGATTGGATGGCGGCTTCCGTGCCGGATGTAGTTATGCCGCTAAAATTACCCGGGAACACTTGATTATATGTTGTGCTTGTTGGATCAAAATATTTTGCTGAAACCATAGCCGGTCCTGTAAATGGATTCCCGTTAGCATCTGCAAAAGAACCGGATGGGAATGTAATCTGTCCACCTCCGGTAGGAGTTATTGTCCCACCAGTGTTGGCAACAGTTTGAGAAGTTGGTGCTGTCGCCAAAGTTGCATCTATAAATGAACTTTGTCCAGTATTCACATCAACGACTTTATAAGTTGATATATATCCGGATTTAGAGAATGAAACTTGCTTTTTGGTACCTGCGGTCAATTCAGAAACACTAAACCACCCCTGTTCATTAGTTAGTACCGTTTTACCTTGAATAGTAACAGTAACAGAACCTAATAATGTTCCGGATTCATTTTGAACTCTGCCAAGAAGTAAAGCGTAATTTTGTGCAGGAGGATTGTTAGTGTTGTCTGGTCCGCTTGGATTGTCATCTTTTTTGCAACTTGATGTTAGAATTATTGCAAAAAGCGTTAACAGTACGAAATAATACCAAGTATGTTTCTTCATCCCTTCTCCTTTGAAGTTTATGAATATTTATATTAAAGAAAAGCTGAGTTTTTTATTTAATAAACAGAGCACAGGGTAATTCAATAATTATTAACTGTTACTACAATTTAACATATGGAATTTTTATTCAAAAGAAAATAGATGATGATAGCTATCACAAAGTTTAATTCAGATTCAAATGTAAACACCGTTCAAATTATTATAAGAAACACATTAACTTTTTTATATTTGTAAGAAGACATTTTTCTAAGGAGTATTAGTGAAGTCAGTTCGTGTTCGATTTGCCCCAAGTCCTACAGGATATTTGCATGTAGGCGGTTTAAGAACCGCATTATATAATTATTTATTTGCTAGAAAGAACAACGGTAAGTTTGTCTTAAGAATAGAGGATACCGACCGCAACCGCTTTGTAGAAGGTGCCGTTGAAAATTTAATATCTGCTTTAAAATGGTGCGGACTCGATTTTGATGAAGGGCCGGAAACTGGCGGCAAGTTCGGTCCGTATTTACAATCTCAGCGTCTCGGTATATATCAAAAATATATACAAGAATTAATTGTTAAAGGAGATGCTTATTATTGTTTCTGTACCCACGAGCGTCTCGAAGCGTTAAAAGAAGAACAACAGAAGCAAAAACTTCCTCAGGCAAAATACGATAAACACTGCCTTTCTCTTAGTAAAAGTAAGATCGAAGAAAATCTTGCAAACAAAATTCCGTTTGTCATACGTTTGAATGTTGTACCGAATCAAAAAATTATTTTTGATGATATTGTCCGCAGCCGTATTGAATTCGAGAGCAATAATGTTGATGATCAAGTTTTGATAAAAAGCGACGGCTACCCAACTTATCATTTTGCAAATGTTGTTGATGATCATTTAATGGAGATAAGCCATGTTATCCGTGGTGAAGAATGGCTTTCATCAACTCCGAAACATGTATTGTTATATGATTCGTTTGGTTGGGAAAAACCGATCTTCGCACATCTTCCGTTATTATTAAATCCTGATCGATCAAAATTAAGCAAAAGACAAGGCGATGTTGCAGTTGAAGATTACCGTGCAAAAGGATTTTTAAGAGAAGCTCTTGTAAACTTTGTCGCTTTATTAGGATGGAACGCCGGTGATGATAAAGAATTTTATTATATGAATGAATTGATAGAAAATTTTTCTTTAGAACGGGTTAACAAATCCGGAGCTGTATTCGATATTGAAAAATTAAATTGGTTAAATGCCGAACATCTTCGTAAAAAATCAAACGATGAATTATTAACAATGTTAAGAATAGAAATTCTCAATTCTCAATTTTCAACTCTCAATTTGCCTGATGCTTATCTGCTAAAAGTAATTTCTACTATGAAAGAAAGGGTTAGTTTTGTTAAGGAATTCCTGTCAAATTCTCCCTACTTCTTTGAAGCTCCTTCCGAATATGATGAAAGCTCTGTTTTGAAAAATTGGAAATCTGAAACTCCTGATCAGATGAAAAAACTTTATGAATCGTTTGCAAAACTTAACACACCTGTTAAAGAGGATTTTGAAGCTTCTCTAAAAGAAACTGCTGCTGAATTAAACATAGGTGCTGGGAAATTAATCCATCCCCTTCGCCTTGCAGTTTCCGGTATGAGCGGCGGACCCGGAGTTTACGATATTCTGGTTATCATAGGATTAGAAGAAACACAAAAGAGAATTGACAAAGCAATAAATACTATTTCTGTTAACTAAATACTTTTAAGACAACATACATTATGATTAACAATAGAAGAATAATAGTAGTGCTTCCGGCTTATAATGCTGAGAAAACTTTGGAAATGACCTACAAAGAAATTCCCTTTGATATAGTTGATGATGTAATTCTTGTTGATGATGCAAGTCTAGATTCAACTTCCATGGTTGCTAAACAGCTGGGAATTAAATATGTAATAAGACATGATCGCAATCTTGGTTATGGCAGCAATCAAAAAACATGTTACAAAAAAGCTCTTGAACTAAATGGAGATATTGTGATTATGCTTCATCCGGATTATCAATATACTCCCAGACTTATTCCTTCAATGGCTTGGTTGATTGCTAATGATGTTTACCCGGTTGTATTAGGGTCTAGAATTTTAGGCTTAGGAGCTTTAAAAGGCGGTATGCCTTTCTATAAATACTTCTTCAATAGAACACTTACATTAATTCAAAACTTGCTTGTAGGTCAAAAACTATCTGAATATCATACAGGTTATAGAGCATTTTCAAAAACTGTATTAGAAAATATTAATTTCCAAATTAATTCGGATGATTTCATTTTCGATAATCAAATGCTATCTCAAATTATTTATGCAAAATTTGAAATTGCAGAAATAACTTGCCCCACAAAATATTTTGATGATGCTTCTTCTATAAACTTTAGAAGAAGTGTCAAATATGGTTTAGGTGTACTTTCAGTTTCATTTAAACACTTTATGCAAAGAATGGGACTGGCAAACTTTAGTATTTATAAAAAATAATTCAGAATATTTTTTATTTGTTTTTTGGAAGCCGTTTAAAGAAAGCAAATCCCCCCTCTTCTTTCATTAATTCAATATTTGGTAAAGTCTTATAATCATTTTGATCTTGAACTTTGCATACAGAATAAACTGGTTTATCTATTTCGCCTTCTTTAAGCCATTTCTCATAAACGTCTTGATCCAGACCTAATGCCTTAGAACTATTTTTATATTGTTTTTTTGAATAGAATAAATGAGCATAGCTTTTAAAACCAAGAACATTCAAATAAACATCTTCACCAGCAATGCTTTCATAAAAAGCAATTGGTGCACCTTGAACATGTTTTTCTACTTTTGGTACCACTATCGGTAAAAATAATGAGAGTGCAATAATTGTATTTAAAAATAGTAAGTACAATCCTTTTCTGTATTGCTGCTTAAATAGGAACACGACTGACACTATCAACAAAATCAAGAAAAGAACTCCAATTAAATACTCTAAACCGGACCAATTCACATTCATGCTTAAGTTGCCTTTAACAAAATCATCTGTAATATATGGCATCAGTTTATTTCGGTAAATAAATGCCAGAGGTAGCGCAATCAGCAATACAGAGTATATTAATCCTAATAAAATTATTCCCGCATAATGCCCTGCATTAAGTTTTCTCTTCTCTTTAATAAGATCATAAATAGTTATGGTTGATAAAAATGTAATTGGGTAATATGCTAAAGAGGAATAATGAATGATCTTTGTTGTGACTATTGAAAAAATAACCAAGACAACTGCTAAAAGAACAATCATTATTATTCGTAAATTATTTTGATCATTTTCAATATGCTTCCCTTTTCTAAAATGATTAAATGCAAAGATTGAAGCAGGAAAACAGCCGATAAGTAAAATGACAAAATGATAATAAAATGGTCCGCTATGACCGGCATCTCCGGTAGTCAACAGCCTTATTTGATACTTAATAAATTCATTAATGAACCAGGTCCCATTCGAAATTATTTCAATTCCGAACCAAATTAAAGAAACAAATACTGTAGTTATGACAAAAAGTATTGCATCTATAACCGGAATTTTTATTTCCTTGCGGTTAATTATCCAGAAGATGAAAAATGTAATTGATGGGATTAAAAATCCAACCGGACCTTTTGTTAGTACAGCCAATCCTGAAAATACTCCGGCAAGTAAAATCGGAGTTCTGTTTTTGTTTTTCGGCAGATAATTTTTATAGATGAAATAAGCAGATAAGAACATGAAGAGATTAAACATTGGGTCTATAATTCCGCTCCTAAAATAGAAGAGAGGTAAAAAAGAACCTAGGTATACCAAACACCATGTCCAGCCAAATTCTGTATTAAATACTTTTTTCCCAATGTTGAATAATACTAGTAAAGTAATTATTCCTATCAAAGCGTTTGGTAACCGTGAAGCAAATTCATTTATTCCGAATATCTTCATAGAAAGGACTTGAGCCCATATAAAAAGCGGCGGCTTTTCCCAAAAAGGCTGATAATCAATTTGAACTCTTAAATAATCACCAGTTGCTATCATCTCTCTAGCACACTCGGCAAAATTGATTTCATCCCAATCAAAAAGATGAACCCTTCCTAATAGAGGGATTAAAATCAATGATCCAATAAAAATAATTACAGCATAAGAGTTTTGGCTGAATAGTTTTTTCATATCTTAATTTATAGAATTTTTTCAAAAATAATAGTTAATTATTTCATTACTAATTTCAGTTTTTCTTATTATGCGCTTACAATATTACACCAACCTTGGGCTACAAGCCAAATATTATTAATAATTAAAAAGGTGATTTTTTCCTTTTGAAGAAATTAAAGAAAATTTTAAAAATAATAGGACTCGTTATTAGTTTCATAGTGTTGCTTCTATGTTTCCCCTATTTAATCAGTCCTATTTATGATTTTCCTGCGGCGCATAGCTTTTCCGGTAATAAGCTTTATAATCCTTATTCAGAATTAAATGGTATTAGAATTAAAGCTAATTTTCACGCGCATACAAAAGCATTTTTTGGTCTTACTGCTGGGAAAGACGAACCGGACAGTTTATGGAATGCATATAAAAAATTAAATTACGATTTACTTTCTATCAGTAATTATCATTCATTGACTCCTAGATTGATTTCCCAAAACATTTACATTCCAAATTACGAACATGGCATAAATCTTTTTAAGAACCATTTTTTAATGATTGGCGCCCGTTCAATTGATTATTTTAATTTTCTTTTCTATCAAACTATTCATCAGAAACAATTTCAAATAAACAGATTAAAAGACAAATGTAAATTCTTAGTTATCAATCATCCTAAGTTACGATATGCTTATTCTTCGCACGAACTAGCTAATCTAAATGGTTACGATGCTCTTGAGATTTATTCCCATTTTTCTGAAGCAGAAGATTTTTGGGATTCCGTGCTTTCTAGTGGTAGATGTGTTTGGGGTTTTAATGATGATGATTCACACGATAAGAGTAAATATTTAGAAGTTGGTAGTTACTGGAATAATATCTATTCAAGTTCGGAAAAAGAAGATGACATTATCTCTGCATTAAAACTTGGTAGATATATTGCCGTTCAGGGCCACATGGGATTTGAAGATAATTATCTAAAAAATTTTACTCTTGTAGATTCTACAATAAATATTGGATTAGAAAAACCGGCAAAGCTTATTACTTTTATTGGTCAAAATGGGAAGGTAAAGCACATAGAGAAAAATAATTCTAATTCTTCTTATACATTTACTTCTAACGACACATACATTAGAGTCGTTGTTAAAAATGATTCATCTAAGTTTTATTTTAATCCCGTTTTCAGATATAAAACTTCTCCAATCCAAATGTCTACCGTAACAATTAATTATTTCTACTCTATCATTTATTGGATTGTAAGTTATTCACTATTTCTTTTTATTGGATTTATATTAATAAAAAGAATCAGGTTGTTGGTTAAGAATCGCTAACTTATTAACTTTTTTCTCAGTTAGATAATCCACAAAAAGAAGATTACGAATACACCTTGACAACATTAGCTGAAAAATTAAATATCGGCAAAGGGAAACGTATACATCCTCTCCGTCTAGCGATTTCGGACTTAAGAACCGGACCAGAAGTTTTTATATAGTTACAATACTTGGTAAGAATAAAATTAATAAACGAATTGACACAGAATTGGATAGGATCAAATAGATGGGGAGCTGACTATAAATTTTTGCGGATAACATACTTCGAATGCAGTTCCATCTTTCTTTGTTGATGTAAAAGAGATTATCCCATTCAAATATTTTTCAGTAAGAAATTTCATACTGTAAATTCCAATTCCCCGCCCAGCTCCCTTTGTAGAGACAGAACGATTGAATAATTGCAATTGGATATCTTCCGGAATAAAAGACGGATTGTGAACAGAGAAATAAACCATACCTTCTCGATTACCACAGTTCAATGTAATTGTTTCACCTGCAGAAGAAGCTTCGATTGCATTCTTTATCATATTACTTACTACTCTTCCAAGTAAAGTTTCATCAGTATCTATTTCAGAATTTTTACTCTCAGGAGATATCTTGAGTAATTTATTTCCCAAGATGTCTGAGTGATTAAATGAATCATACAAGCGTTTTAGAAAATTGATCGAACTAATTTTTTGTACATTTAGTTTGATCTTACTCTTTTCGGATGACACAAGGTGACGATGAGTAATTATTTCATCTATGATTCTTTTTGCGATTTCATCTAATACTTTCATTAACTCTTTCCGCTCTTCGCCGCCTAATGTATCATCATCAAGTATTTCTAATATATTGTTTAAACTGCCGGCAGTATTTAAAATATCATGGAAGAATATTCGCTCGATCTGTTTACGTTCGGTAATGTCTTCAAATATTCCTACACCACCGCTGATCGTTCCGTTATCAAGTATGATTGGTGCAAAGTTTACTCTAACTGGAGTGATCTTACCGGAAGTTTTAGATAGATATTCACCTTCGTAATGACCAATCGTTCCGGCAAGTGTATGCTCGATTGCAGAGACCATATTAACATCTAAAGCTTCAGAAAGTAACGCGCCGATTATTTGTTCTTTTTTTGTATCGCTTATACTGATAAAATTATCATTGCAGGCGGTGATTCTTCCCGTTGAATCAAAATGGAGAATGCCGAGCGGTACATTTGAAAATACCATTCTGTACTTCTCTTCACTTTCGCGAAGAGCTTCTTTAGTTTCTTTTAAATCGGTTATGGATTGGGCAACAACATCTAATTCGATAATTGATTCCGGAATAGAATCGAGCACATCAAAAATGATTTCTTTATTCTTATATGATGAATCTTTTTCCGGAGAATTATCTTTCATAAATTATTTTTTACCCCAACTGTCTTTCAACGTAACAGTTCTGTTGAAAACTAATTTTTCATTCGAAGTAAATTTTGTATCAACACAAAAATATCCATGTCGCTCAAACTGAAAACGATCTCCTTTAATAGAATCTTTAAAATACGGTTCGATCAAAGCGTTAGGTATAATTTCCAATGAGTTAGGGTTCATAAAATCTAAGAAACTTTTTTCTTTATCAGAATCCGGTGACTCAATAGTAAATAATCTGTCGTATAAACGGACTTCAGCTTTCAATGCATGTTTGGCAGAGACCCAATGAATTGTTCCTTTAACTTTCTTTTTACTGGTGCCCGTTCCGCTTCTTGTATCGGGATCGTAAGTACAACGGAGTTCTATAACTTCACCTTTATCATTCTTAATTACTTCTTCACATCTAACTATATATGCGTAACGTAAACGTACTTCTCCTCCTTGAACTAAACGATGATAACCTTTCGGCGGATCTTCCATAAAATCTGTCTGCTCGATATAAACTTCATTTGTAAACGGAATCTTTCTTATACCCATTGATGGATCTTCAGGATTATTTACTCCATCTAGTTCTTCTTCGCCTACATAATTTGTAATTACCACTTTAAGAGGACGGAGAATAGCCATAGCACGTTGAGCATGTTTATTCAGATCATCTCTAATAGCAAATTCAAGTAGAGCGATATCAGTAAGTGCATCGCGTTTAGCTACACCGATTATCTCTGCAAAATTCCGTATTGATTCCGGTGTATAACCTCTTCTTCTAAATCCGCTTATCGTTGGCATTCGTGGATCATCCCAGCCATCTACATAATTTTCTTTTACTAATTGTAAAAGTTTTCTTTTACTCATTACTGTGTAGCTTAAATTGAGTCGTGCAAATTCAATCTGCTGCGGATGATGAATTCCAAGTTCATCTAAGAACCAATCATACAACGGACGATGATTTTCAAATTCAAGTGTACAGATCGAATGTGTAATTCCTTCAATCGAATCTTCAAGTCCGTGTGCCCAATCATAAGTCGGGTAGATGCACCATTTGTTCCCTTGACGATGATGTTCATCATGAACTATTCTGTACATGATCGGATCGCGCAAATTTATGTTTGGAGAAGACATATTGATCTTAGCACGCAAAGTTTTTGCACCGTTGGGAAATTCTCCTTTACGCATTCGTTCAAAGAGATCAAGATTTTCTTCAATGCTTCTATTTCTGAATCGAGATTCTTTACCGGACTCTGTTAATGTTCCGCGTGAAGAGCGTATTTCGTCTGCGTTAAGATCATCAACATAAGCTTTCCCTTTTTTGATCAGATCAACTGCCCATTGATACATCTGTTCAAAATAATCCGAACCGTATAATATTCTCTTCTCAAAATCAGCGCCGAGCCATTTTACATCTTCTATTATTGAATCAACATATTCTTGTTCTTCTTTTTCGGGATTTGTATCATCAAAACGTAAATTAAATTTGCCTTTGAAGTCGCGGGCAATCCCGTAATTAAGACAAATTGATTTTGCATGCCCGATATGAAGATAACCGTTCGGTTCCGGAGGGAAACGTGTACAAACATTTCCTCCCCATTTGTTGGTCTTCATATCTTCATCTATAATTTCATAAATAAAATTCTTCGGTTTTGATATTTCTTTGGATTCATTACTCATTTTATTCTCGTTATTCATATTTTCTATTTTATTCTATAATTGTAAAATTACTGAATTACAATTCAGCGCCCAAACTTTCTATAAAGCGTTTTTCCCTTTATTACCCTGAAAACTGCGATTAATCAACTAAACATTTCATTCGTTTATAATATAATAGAACTCCTTTCTCCACTACTAATAATATTTTGATTGACTATCAAACTGATATCAGATAATTTACTTACGAATTCCATTCCTCAAATTCAAAATACTTTTTGAAAGGAGTAACAAATGCAGCACAAAATTAAATTTTTGTTTATCTGTTTTCTAATCTTGTTTACCAGTGTTAATTTATTCTCACAGGAGAATAAAAAACCAACCAGATTACTGGTATTACAAGATGTTGTATTCCCATATAAAGTTATGGAATATGAGAACGCACAGAAAGGGATAAACGAATTTTTTAAGAAAAATAATATGGGTATTTCATGGGATGTATTACAAACAGACGAATTTACCTATATGTATCTGGTACCATTTTCCGGATTAGGTGAAGTTGATGAATTATTTAAAATGTGGGACGATAAAATTAAAGCTTCCGACCAAAAAGAATTCGGTAAGTTATACAGTGCTTTTGCCGGTACAATAGATCGGAATAATACTCTTATCGTAGAATTAAAAGAATCATACACACCAAAAAATCCTTACTTGAAACCGGAAGATGCTGGTTTCATTCATTGGGACTTTTTTGAACTATTGCCTGGTAAAGAAACGGAAGCTAATGCTTTGCTAGTCGATTATAAAAAAATGAATGAGAAATTGAATATCCCGGTTGCTTACAATCAATGGTCAGTTGTTTTCGGAGATAACAGTACAACTATCGTCTTTACTACCCGTGCAAAAGATGATGTGGATTTTTATACTCACAATAAAGAAACTGATAATAAGATGAATAAAGAACCGGGCGGAACTGAAATGTATATGAAATTTTTGTCATCAGTCCGCAGTTTCCATCATATCAATGGGAAACCAAGACCGGATTTATCTATTCCTGCTAGTAAATAATTATAGCGAAGGGTCTTCACAGAAGACCCTTCGTTTATTTCTTTTCGAAAGAAGTTTACATTCCATTTGGATATGCATTTTAAGTTTTTTAGTTTTCCAACCCGAAATAATGTTTTCAAAAATATATTTGCCGAAGTGGCGGAATTGGTAGACGCGCTGGACTCAAAATCCAGTCTGGCTCACACCAGGTGCCGGTTCGAGTCCGGCCTCCGGTACTAAAGCTCAACAAAAAAACTGTTGAGCTTTAATTTTAGGTATACTATTTATGTTATAAAAAGTTTAACGAAGAAATTTACTTATGTTGGATTTACAAATAATCTTTAACCTGCACCCCGAAGTACTGTGAATATATAAGACAGACTTAAATTATAGAATGAGTTTTGAATAATCAGATTATTATTTTAACTTGTAATAAGAACACCCAAGGATAAAATAAATGCTTTTAAGAAGAGAGATGAATACACTCCGAAATAACCTCTTCGAACAACTCCAAATTATTCTCATCATAAATTGTTATAGCTACTGCTCAGAAGATATAATTCAAAAAAGTAAATTATTCGTCTTTTATAAATAAGGCGGTTGAATGTTACGTAAACAGTCTAACCGGAAAAACAAATAACTAAAAAGGAGAATAAGACTATGGAATGGTATCTAAAAGTTGTAAAAGATAACTACTCAAACTTCAAAGGGCGCGCAAGGCGGAAAGAATATTGGATGTTTGTCCTGTTTAATCTCCTCTTTGCTATAGTTGCAATTATTCTTGATAATATTTTGGGCACAACATTTAAAATTAGTGGTGTATATTCTGAAGTGAGTATGCCTTACGGCTGGATATACTTAATTTATATTTTAGCTATCATTATACCTGGTCTTGCTGTTGCTGTTAGACGACTACACGATGTTGGAAAGAGTGGCGGATGGATATTTATTGCATTAATTCCGATTATTGGTGCTATATGGTTATTAGTGCTTTTTTGCACAGAGGGAAATAATGGTGATAATATATACGGACCATCACCCAAAGCTGTATAAAAAATTGTTTAACTAATCAATTCAATTCGACCGCTTCTTGGAAGCGGTCTTTTGATATTATTTTTTGAATCACTCGACTTACTGATGGGTTATGGAATTAAGTAAAATTCGTTTACCTATTGTTTTTAAATAAATTATCCATCAGCATTACGAGTTAGGGAAATTTGAACACTGAGTTAATTATTATTGTTTACCTTTAACTATGTTATTGGTTACTGGATTTAGCTTTTAAAATCGTTTCTTTTAGTGTAAGAGATTATTTGAGTAAGATCATTTTCTTGGATTGGATAAAATCACCGGTTTTAATTCGATATAAATACACTCCACTTGGAAAAGCTGAACCATCAAAGCTAACTTCGTGATAACCGACTGAAAGCTCTTTGTTAATCAGTTGCGCTTTTTCTTGCCCCAATAGATTATAAACCTTTAGCGATACATGAGATGATCTAGTTAAAGTAAAATTTATTTTTGTGTTTGGATTAAATGGATTAGGATAATTTTGGTATAATTTAAACTCAGTTGGTACAACTTCATCCTTAGAAACATCTGTTAATAAATGAATTGGTGTATATTTGAAATTACTTATAATTAATTCAGCATCTTTCTGATTTATTGGAGCCAATCCCTTCATTAACCAAAAATTAATATGAGGTTTTAATTGATTTGGTATTGGAATGTTTGAACCTCTATAAGACCATTCTTTAATCAAATCACCCGATGCTTGATAACTTTGAAACTTTATACCCTGCTTTGTCCATGTAAATTTATGAGTAGAAGATGACGCCGTAAGATTTAAGGGAAAGGAATGTGAGCTTATTAATGGTTCTGATGGTTGCACAACATACAAACCCGCATTACTACCGGCATCACCCCATCTTGAAAATTCAATATCAATTTCAGTTGAATCATTCTCATAAATAAATAAACCTACAATTATATTAGGGTCATACAGTTCTACATTACTTGAAACAGAAAATGAATATTCGCCGTAACCCGTGGTATCTTGGGCATAAATACTAGAGCAATACCATTTATCACCAATTTTTCTAATTGTAAGGTGTAGGTTTTCTGAATTATCAATCCATATACTATTTATTCCGTTAAACCAATTATTTGGTCCGGGTCCGCTAACACCATTACTCACATTCCATTTTAATCCTGCAAAATTTCTTGTAGGTATTCGTGTTTCATTAATCATAGTAGTAAAACTTCTTACGGACCAATTACTTGTTCCTCCTAAGTTCGTAGCATTTACTCTCCAAAAATATGTAGTACCATCTGATAAAGCTGAAGTTACATTTAATGAAGTAACGGTTATTCCACTTAGATCAAATATATTACTGCTAAAAGAAGAAGTGGTTGATATCTGTACTTGATATGACGAAGCTCCAATCGATGCGGCCCAACTTAAAGAAGGCGTTGTTGATACTTCCGTCTCTAAATTAGAAGGCGATAATAAAACTGGTGGTAATGGTGCTGAAGTCCCATCTATGTTTTTTAAAGTAAGAGTAATATTTCCTGTTTGGGCATAAAAAAATAATGATGATCCTGAAACAAAGAAAAAGACACTGGTTGTAATTAATAATTTTTTAATACTTCTCATTTATTTCGAATTCCATTTACTCAAAGTTTTCTCAAATTCTTTTTCCAAATTATTAAACGCAAAAATCATTTGAGAAGTAGGCGGCATATCACTTTGCTGTAATAAATTATGCAATGAAGTGAATGCCCTTAAATACTTGGAAAATTCTTTCCCAATTTCAGAAGACCTATTATCTTTCATTTCGGAAATTTCTTTTAACGCACTTCTACATTTTTTGTTATTAATATAGCAAGTTAAACTCAAATCATGTTGAAGTTGCAAATCCTTTTCGCTTGTTTTTACTCTTGGATCCATCTTTATATTTAGCGTTTGAGTAAATTGTTTCCCATCAACTATTAATCTAACAGTATAAGATCCAGACATAACCCAAGGTGATGTTGGATTAGGTACAGTATTCTTATAAATAGCTGACATTGGATATGATGGCGGAACGTTAAGAGGTGTATATCTCATATCCCACAAAAATCTGTGTGAACCTGCTTCTGCTGAAAGTATTTTCTGAGGACGGATCCAATATAGTGGAATATTTAGATCCGGAATCTTGTATAAGGTATCATTATTAGTATACATCCTAATGATTGTTCCTTTTGAATCTAAAATTTCTAAACTAACATTATTTGCTTTGATATCTAAATAATAATTTATAACAGCTCCTTCCGGTGGATTTTGCCCTGCAGGTTCTTCCTGCGGTAACGGTGTATCAGTATTCATATTCCATCTTACTCGATAAGCATTTTGCGGTTTAAACAAAATCGTGTTCATCTTTTTTGATTCGACACTGAGTTGACGTAATGGAGTTATATCATCTAATATCCAAAAACTTCTTCCATGAGTTGCTATAACCAGATCATCATCTTTAATTATTAAATCTCTTATAGATGTTGCAGGCATATTTAATCGTAAGGATTGCCAATTTTCTCCATCATCAAATGAAACATAAACAGCAGTTTCACTGCCGGCAAATAATAATCCTTTTCTATACGGATCTTCTTTTACAACATTGATTGGATCGTTGGGTAAACCGTTTACAATTTCTTTCCAGGTTTTACCGCCGTCATTTGTTCTATAAATATACGGGCGCATATCATCTAACCGAATACGGTTCACTGCTGCATAAGAAGTGTTTATATCAGTATGGCTTGCATCCATCAATGAAACTTTACTCCAACTTGTTATTTCCGGAGGAGTAACATTTTTCCATGTCTTACCTCCATCTCTAGTAACATGAATTAAACCATCATCCGTACCGCACCAAATAGTATTTATATCAACATATGATGGAGCTACCGTATATATAACTCCCCGTCTTGGCATTTTTTTCATTTCGTCTTTAGTATAAATACCAACACTAGCCGGTATATCCCAACTTTCTCTTGATAAATCCGGACTAATTATTTCCCAACTGTTTCCGCCGTCTAAAGTTTTAAATAAAACATTTCCGGCATAGTACAATGTTTTATTATCTATAGGATTGAATAAGATTGGCGCGGTTCTAATAAAACGAGACTTCCCGCTGCGAACTGCTTCAGGTGATATATTTTGTGTCTGTCCGGTTCGTTTATCATACTTGGAAATTTTCCCGCCATAAATAATATTTGAATCTTTCGGATCAGCAATAACGTAACCATATTCTTCAGCACCCACCGGATGCCATTCTCTAAAAGTTATTTGTCCGTCATTGCCACGCGATGCAATTCCGATCGAACCGCTCTCCTGTTGTCCGCTATATACGTTATAGGGGAATGCATTGTCTGCGCTAACATGAAAAAACTGAGCAGTTGGTTGATTATACCAGCTTGAAAAAGATTCACCGCCATTAACTGTGACGATAGCACCCTGATCACTTGCGATCAGCATGATATTACTGTTATCAGGATTAATCCAGATCCGGTGATAATCATCTCCGCCAGGTGCACCGCGGAATCCGCTCCACGTTTTTCCTCCATCAACACTTTTCCATACCACTACATTTGCAGAGTAGACAATGTCTGAATTAAAAGGATCAACTTTTATTTCAGCAAAATCATCACCTCTTCCCCAAAGTCTTCCATCAGAGTTGATCATTGTCCAAGATTCGCCTGCATCGTCACTTCTGTAAATGCCGCCGTATTTTCTCGAATCAACTGTTGCATACATTCTATTGGAATTAGAAGGTGCAATGCAAAAACCGATTCTTCCTAATCCTTGCTCTGTAGTTGGCAAACCCTTAGTTAATTTTTTCCAGGTCGAGCCACCGTCTGTAGATTTAAATAGTCCGCTTTCCTGTCCGTTCCATTCGCCATTTTCCCACGGACCTTGTCTGCCTGCCCAAAGATCAGCATAAATTATATTAGAATTATTTGGATCAATACTAACTTGGATTGCACCTGTGTTTTCATCTTTGTATAAAACTCGTTCCCAAGTTTTTCCGCCATCGAGAGTTCTATAAACTCCGCGTTCGGTATTTGGTCCGTAAGGATGACCAAGAGCTGCAACAAAAACACGATTTTCATTTTTAGGATCTATTGCAAGTCCGCCAATCTGCTGAGCATCTTTTAATCCGGTATTGATCCAAGTTTTACCCGCATCGGTTGATTTATAAATTCCATCACCGATAGAAAGGTCCGGACGCTGCACACCTTCACCGCTTCCAACATAAATTACATTTGGATTTGAAGGTGCAACTACTATATCACCAATTGAGCCTGTTGGTTGCTGATCAAAAATCGGGATCCAGGTTCTGCCGAAGTCATTTGTTTTCCAAACGCCGCCGTTATTTACACCGATATAAAAAACATTCGGTTGCTCACGTACACCAACTGCGCCAACAGTTCTTCCTCCACGGTGCGGACCAATCATTCGCCACTGAAGACCGTTGAAATACTTTTGATCGATAGTTTGCCCGTTGATGATTTTGAAAAAGGAAAGGCTCAAGAGAAAACAAGTGAGATATTTAACCAATAGATCTTTTTTCATAACCTACTTTTTAAGAATATTGTTGATAAATTTAGTTAACAATTGCGCATAAAAAAAATCGGGAGAGAAAAAAAATCTCCCGTCTTTTTTTTAAAACACTATTTTTTAATAATTATTTGATCAATAACATTTTCCTTAACTGCATAAAATTACCGGCAGAGATCCGATAAATATAAATTCCACTGGTTAAATTACTCGCACTAAAATTTACTTCGTAAAATCCCGCATATTGAAAATCATTCACAAGTTTTGTTATTTCTTCTCCCAGGATATTATAGACAGTTATAACGACATTACTTACCTGGGGCAATCCATATCTAATTTTTGTAGTTGGATTAAAGGGATTCGGATAGTTTTGTTCAAGTCTATATGCATCTGGAATACCTAAATTTAGATTTTCAACGTAGGTTACAGCTGCACCTTGCCTGATCTCAACACTCTTTGGGCTACCAGTAATGCCCTCGGCAGTGATCGTTATTGTTCCGGCTCTCGAAACACTGTTATTCTGATTATAACTTATATCAATGATTCCATTGTTAGTGCCGTTAGCTCCGCTAGTAATTTTTATCCAAAATATATCTGATATAGCGATCCAATTCATTGTTCCGCCACCGGTATTAGATACATTTATCGAAGCAGTACCGGCAATCGGACCTATAGAAAGAAAATCCGGTGTAACTGTTAAGATTGGTAGCATCATAAAATTAGCCACCAAATCTTGGCTGTTGGTGATTATAAATGTATAAGTAGATGAAGTTGAGACTTCAGTACCTCCGCTTGTCCAATTAACAAATGAATATCCTTTGCTTGGAGTTGCAGTCACACTGACCGAATTACCGTAATTAAAAGTACCGCTTCCACTCGTGGTTCCACCTTCAGCAGGGTTTGAGCTTGTTGTCACTGTGCACTGTATGATCGCAAAATTAGCAATCAACAATCTGTTAGAATTGATTATGAAAGTATAACTCGGGCTCGTTGAAACTACCGTTCCTCCTTCTGTCCAATTCACAAAAGTGTACCCAGTGTTTGGAGCTGCAGTAACTGTTACAGAATTTCCCGGATCGAAAGTTCCACTACCATTGGTTGTTCCTCCATTGGGTGGATTTGAGATAAGAGCAACTGTATATACTGGAGTAATGTTTATAGTACGGGTTACTTCATTACTTTCTTGATACGGATCAGACGCTTTAAAACTAACTGTTCTAGGTAGTGTACTTGGGCTACTGCTAATATTATGGTATGTAACACTTTTTAATGCAGTCTCATAATTTGATAATGATAAACCTAAATTCAGGACTAATACTCCTTGAAAGGGATACCATGTTCCTACAATTTTATTTTGCTTTGTGAAACTAAGAACATCTTCGTTGTTTTTGTAATTGTTAGAAATTTTAACAACTGCATATTGTAAGTTAGGAATTCCATTGTCAGTTATTGTTAGTCCATTTGTTATTATTGCAGGATTATCACCTTGTTTATATTCTAATGGGTTTGATTCCACTCCTGCCAGGACAGGCGGTGTGTTCCCTAAGTTAACTTCTCTGCTAACAACATAACTGTCAGACGCGCCGTCATTTACTTTGAAACTGATTGTCCTTATGTATAAGTTCGAAATGGCACCTTCTGTATATTGATAAGTAACGCTTCTTAGTGCTGCTTGATAATTAGTTATTGATGATACACCAGTAAGTGTTATGGTTCCATTTGAAGCATCCCATGTTCCTATAATTCCGTTAGCATTAGTAAAACTCAAAACATCATTCCCATTTTGATAGTGAACTGCTATTTTTACTTCAGCACTAGCCAAATTGATGTTATCAGGATCGCTTAATGATATAGTCTGCGTAATTGTAACTGCCGGGCTTCCGGTTGAAAAAACCAGTTGGGTTTCTTCCAATGATGTTATTACTGGTGAATTGTTAACTACTACAACATTTATGTTTCTTGTTACAGTATTACTATTTAACGCCCCATCATTTACAACAAAGCTCACTGTGCGGACTGATGTATTAGGATTTTGAGAGGTGTTCTGATAAGTAATACTTCGTAAAGCTGTCTGATAATTCGCCTTTGTTGTTACACCACTTAAACTCATTGTCCCGGTAGCTGCAGTCCATACACCCGTTATTCCATTCTGATTTGTAAAGGAGAGAATATCTTGACCGTTTGAATAGTTACTAGTTATTTGAATTATAGCGCTACTAATTGTTGTATTGTCAAAGTCGCTCACGGTTATGGTATCAATAATTTGTTTTGCAGCCTCTCCTTCAGTGTAATTCAGATTTGGGGCCTCAATAGCGGCAAGCGAAGGAGCGTTGTTAACAGACGTAACAGAAATATTTCTTGTAACAGTATTGCTGTTTACAGTTCCATCATTGACTGTAAAACTTATTGTTCTATGCGAAGTATTTGGAATAAATGATGTATTCTGATATGTAATACTCCTTACAGCAGTTTGATAATTTGCTACTGAAGTTGTTCCACTAATAGTTAATGTTCCAGTAGTTGCATCCCAACTCCCGGTAATGCCGTTTTGATTTGTGAAACCGAGTAGGTCTTCTCCGTTTTGATAATTGCTTATAATCTGAATAACTCCACTTACGAGGTTAGCTTCTACTGCTGCTACAGTTGTTGCACTTGTTATCGGAGTCGCATCATCTCCTTCAGTATAATTTAATGTTCCGGCCTCCATTGCATCTAATAAGATTGCCGTCGGTTGAAATGCGTAATTAGTACCAGTAACAGTAACTGCGCTTACTGTTCCCGCTGATACAGTAATATTCGTTTCTGTAAAAGAGGGTTGAACATTTGAAGTTGCACCTGTCACGGATAAATCAATGTCTGTCACAACAAAAAAATTTGTAGGAGTATCTGATAACGCTTCTGAAAATCCGCTAATTTGAATTTCTGTGGCTGTCTGGTTAATTGTAAGTCCCGATACTTGAGAATTATCTCCACTTGTGGAATAATCATTATCTGTGGATTTGAAAACTTTGATATTAGTTAATTTGCCGACTGATGTTGATGATGTCTGCACATTAATTGCTGTGAAGTTTGGAGTTCCTTCAGAAGTAAGTGAAAATCCTATTGTTGCTTTATTAACATGCCCGCCAGATAAAGGGGAGGTAGCAATACCATTTGTGAGCTGAACTGTCGTTGTTGCAAATGGACCAACTGTTCCACCAATTGCTAAACTGTTAGTTGTAACGGCCGATCCATATCTTCCGATAGCAAATGTTCCTCCAGTTGTTGTAGCTCCCCACGCATACAAACGAATCGTAATTGTTGTACCGCTTAAAACATTTTGTAAGGCCGATATAACAGTCAAATTTATTTGTGATTGATCCACACCGTCTACGGTGCTAGTAAAGCTCACATCGCTTCCAATATCTGTAAAGTTCGTGCCGTCTACACTGTATCGTCAAATATAGGAGTTGGGACCAGTGCCTGACCGCCTGAGCCTAACGTCTAATGTTGAAAGTGAAGCTTTATACCATGATTGTGCACTTATTGTAAATTGGAAAAACCTGTTGTTGGTAATGGCATCGGCTTTTGTCCCTGACGCCGGAAAATTAGTGGCAGAAAACCCTCGTGCCAGAGTAGACACATTTATTCCGGTGCCTCTAGAAAGAGTTGAAGTATTGAGGTTAGCATTGTTAGTGGTTGCGTTGTAAATCACTTCACTACCCGTAGACGCAGGACTGCCAAATTGCCAGGCAGCTATCTGCCCCCAAAGCAAACTATTAAGCAGTAATAAAACTAAAATAGTAAATGTTCTTTTCATAACTACCCCCGTAAAAATCTAAATATTTTAGAATACACTTATCTTCATACTTATCTTTTCAAATGTTCAGAAAAATTATTTTATCAAAATCATTTTCTTTCTCGAAAGTAAAAGAGACATGTAATAAAAATTCAAATGCAGAAAACATGGATGGATCGTTGTATAAATTGCTGAATTTTCCTTGAACATTTCGATGAGTATTTTGCACCATCGCTGAGATTTCGGAAACGCCAAGCAAAATGGAACTAATTCATCAATGATCAAGCGCCATGCTTTAGATTTAGGTAATGTCCAGAGTCTTTTATGCCCCATTTATCCCCCAAAACAAAAATCAATTTCATGTATACTATTCGGAACTAAAATAATTTACATTTTGATTCTCTTCACCAATAATCGGTTGACTACTCTCAAGTGTGTTTAAATTAATTATACTCTATCAAAAAATCAATCATTACATCCTTTTTAGCTTTATAAAACTTTGAGAGGTTTTAGATTTTGTTCTTTCCATGTTCTTTTATATTTAAAAAATAATTTATGAGGAATAAACAACAAATCACTACTTTCCTTTCGCTCTTTCAACGATTGGTCTTTTTCCTTTATCCTTAGAGTTGAGCTTACTCAAAATAATTTCGGATTCTTTTGGCGGTACGTTAAAGAATGAAAACGCATCCGATATTTGAATACCTGTAACTAATTCAGGACTAACATTGGCTTTTTTCTTGAGCATCAGTAATAATTCTTTTGGATTAAGATCATCTTTCTTGCCTAATGCAAGAAACATTCTAGATTTACCTTTATCAGAGCTAAATTTTCCTTTTCTTTCAAAACGATTTTCTCTTGAATCACCTCTTTCATTTCCTTTTTTACGATCATCCCTACGTGAATATTCTTTTCTTCCCATCGGGCGATCATCTCTAGAATCGAGTGATCTTTTTCTTTCAAAGAGATCGTGGATCTTTGCATAATTTTCTTCTTCAAGTTCGTTCTGATATGTGTATTTTATCAAAGCTGCAACAACATCTTCCGGATTGTGATTCTTGATCATCTCTTTTGCTAGTGATACGTAGTTATGCGCCAATCCTACTTCCATCATTGATTTCAATTGCGCAGCGATTTTCTCTTTCTTAAAATTGATCACATCATGAATTTGAGGAATTCTTTCTTTGCGTATCTCGGTTTGTGTAAAGTTTTTTATAAACATTAACTTACGATATTCTTCCGGAGTGATAAAAGTTACAGCTGTTCCCTCTTTGCCGGCACGTCCGGTTCTGCCTATTCTATGTAAATATGCCTCTGGATCTTGCGGCAATGCATAATTTATAACGTGTGTTAGTTCCTCAATATCGAGACCGCGCGCTGCAACATCGGTAGCAATCAGCACGTTTATTTTTTTATTCCTGAATTTCGTTAATATCCTTTCACGAACATTTTGGGTAATATCACCATGCAAACCTTCCGTATCATAACCCCGGTCATTCAGTTTAGAAGTAACATGATCAACATCATTTTTTGTGCGGCAGAAAACCAATCCGTAAAATTCAATTGTAGTATCAATAATTCTGCAGAGTGCATCTAATTTATCGGATTCTTTTACTTCATAATAGATTTGATCCGTAAGCTCTGTTGTCTCACCGGAATGTTTTGTGCGGATAATCTCGCGTTTGCCCATATACTTCTTAGCAAGTGTTGCAATTCTTTCGGGCATCGTAGCCGAGAAAAGAAGTGTTCTTCTATTAGGATTTGTTCTTGAAAGGATATCTTCTATATCTTCGACAAAACCCATGTTGAGCATTTCATCAGCTTCATCAAGAACAGCGAATGCAATTTCCGAAAGGGACATACTTTTTTTATTGAGTAGATCAATCATTCTACCGGGAGTTCCTACTACAACATCCACACCTTTCTTCAATCTTCTAAGTTGAGTATCGTAAGATTGCCCGCCGTAGATCGGAGCCGCATGAATATTTTTATTCCCCCGAAGAGAATTAAATTCCTCGGCAACTTGGATAGCGAGTTCGCGTGTAGGTACGAGCACCAATGCCTGAAGATGACCAGCTCTTGGTACAAGCTGTTGTATAATAGGAAGTGCAAATGCGGCAGTTTTGCCCGTTCCTGTCTGAGCTTGTCCTATTAAATCAACTTTATTTTCTAATATAAGAGGGATAATTTTTTTCTGAATTTCGGTCGGTTCTTCAAATCCTTTTGAATGGATCGCATGAAGTGTTTCTTCCGTAAGTCCAAGATCTTTAAAGCCATTTTTAAGCATATTTTGTTTATCCTAAACATTTATAATAATCCTAACCTTAATATACGGTTATAAATTGAAAATGTTTTTTAGTTGTTCGTTTTTCGATGTATTCAGCAACTTTCTCCAATCTTTAGGGAATAGAAATCGGCTAAAATATCGTGTCTTAATTTAGGTAAGTTAAAATTAGAGCGGATCAGAATTATTTAATAGCTTAGTAATTTTTTTGATATTGATAGTATTCTCATGAAACTGACCCATCCATCTCTGGCAGCGATTGGCATCTAACTGGAGACCGATTACAGGGACATGAGCTTTTTGGCACATTCTCATTCCATTAACTAGTTCCGGAATGCATGCTACACCTAATACTCCAACTTTTTTATTTTCAAGTTTAAGAGTTCTAAATAATTTTTTAAGATCGGATTGCATCCAGAGATAAGGTTTTATTTTATTTTTTCTGAGGAGTTTACTCATTTCATTGATGGGACAGATTTTTGAACAAGCTTTGCAGACATAATCAAGATTATCGGGAGCCGATAAACATTCTTGCGAAAAATCCCTCATGCAATGCGGAAGGAATGCGTATTTTAATTCACACTCTAAAAACTTTTTTTGATTGAGTCTATTTGTCAATTCAATTTCCAACATGGACAAATGATATTGCTCAGTGGTTAATGTTTTAATTTTTTCAAATCTCTTAATAACCGAGAGTGTTCTTAAATGTTCTTTGACGGCTTCAGTATAAACTGAGAGATTTTCGTTTAACTCATGAATAATCTGTGATAGAATCGTTTGATTATTATTTTTTAACAGACTTTTTAAAAAACGTTTTTGGCCACTAGCTTTTTGAATTATGGCGTGAAGTTCTTCTGTACTATTTATATTCTTTAGAAATCTACTAGCTAAATCAGATATTAATTCAAAATAAGAATCACTTGAGACCGAATTTCCATAAAGTGAGTATGTCTTGCCAATAATCGGTTCAGTTATTGTTTGAGAGGAATGCATTCGGTTTATAATCTGCGATTAATAATTATTACGAAATATTTTGAAAAAGTTTAAATAAAAAAAGCCATTAGGCAGTTCAAATCTAATGGCTTCTATAAATTAATCAAATATTAATTAAGCGATTTATAGCTCTGTAAAGTTTTCATATAGTTTGCACGTTCAAACGCCGCAGGCTGAGCAATTTTCTTTTGACTCATACTTCCCTTCATCATATCAATCGAATTATATTCTTTTTCTTCCATCCATTTTTTCATTCCGTCTAAAATTTGTGTAATGCGTCCAACACCATTAAGTAAAAGTTCAGAAGCCATCATTGCGACATCGCCGCCTGCCATCATAATTTTTAATACATCTATATGATTATGAATTCCGCTTGTAGCTCCCAAACTTGCTTTTATATTTCCGTGAAGAATTGCGATCCATCTTAACGGAAGTCGCATTTCCCAATTTGTACTAAGTAAAAGATTTGGAACAACTTCAAGTTTATCAAGATCAAAATCGGGTTGATAAAATCTGTTAAAGAGTACAAGGCCGTCAGCACCCGCATGATCGAGTTTACGTGCCATGTTCGACATCGAAGTAAAAAAGGGACTTAATTTTATAGCAACCGGAATCTTCACGTTCTTTTTTACTTCTTTTAAAACATCAACGTACATATTCTCAACTTCAGGCCCGGTAATATTCTGATTTGCAGCAACATAATAAACATTTAATTCAAGAGCATCGGCGCCGGCTTGCTCAATATTCTTAGCATACTTAATCCATCCGCCGGTACTAACACCGTTCAAACTTCCAATGATCGGAATATCAACAGCTTTCTTTAAGTTGGCTATATGATCTAAATACTGATAAGGTCCAAGAGGAAATTTTTCCTGCTCGGGGAAATAACTAAGTGCTTCAGCAAAACTATCAGTTCCAACGGAGAGATAATGATCAAGCTCACCGGATTCATGCGTGATCTGTTCTTCGAATAAAGAATAAACAACAACGGCAGCAGCTCCTGCATCTTCCATTGCTTTTACAGTATCAATACTTTGTGATAGCGGAGAAGCAGAAGGAACGATCGGGTTCTTTAATTTCAATCCCATGTATTTTGTTGTGAGATTCATTTTTACTCCTCAAATATTTTTTAGAATATTCAGACACCTTCCCGATTATCATCAGGCTCGGAGTGACTTCGTCAGTTTTTAGTTTCCTCTTTTCCGCTACCGTCTTTGCCGACTTCGAACGAAGACATCTGTTCGTAGAATTTCCATTTCTTAAATACCTCTTCCTGAGCTTTTACTAATAATTCTTTTGCTTCGGTCGGATGAGATTTAGTTAGCATCTTGTATCGTGTCTCTTTGTAGATATAATCTTCGAGTTTGATCTTAGGAGCTTTTGAATCTAACTTAAGCGGATTCTTTCCTTCTTTGAAATTTTCCGGATTGTATCTGAACAACGGCCAGTAACCGCTATCAACAGCTGCTTTCTGACTCTCCATTCCTTTCGCCATATTTATACCGTGTGCTATGCAATGGCTGTAAGCAATAATCAAAGAAGGTCCGTTATAAGCTTCGGCTTCTATGAATGCGCGCAATGTTTGAACATCGTTGGCACCCATTGCAACTTTTGCAACGTAAACATTTCCATAAATCATTGCCATCATCGCCAGATCTTTCTTAGCATTTGGTTTACCAGCTGCGGCAAATTTTGCAACTGCACCCATTCCAGTAGCTTTAGACATTTGTCCGCCGGTGTTAGAGTAAACTTCAGTATCTAGGACTAAAATATTTACGTTCTTGCCGGATGCAATAACGTGATCAAGTCCGCCGTAACCGATATCGTAAGCCCATCCGTCGCCGCCGATAATCCAAACGGATTTTTTAACGAGGTAGTCTGCAACTTCCAATAATTTTTCTGCGTCTTTAGATTTTATTTTTTCAAGCTTCTTTTTGAGCTCTGTTACTTTTTCTCTCTGTTCATAAATTCCGGCTTCGTCTTTTTGATCTGCATGAAGAATTGCATTTGATAATTCATTTCCAACTTGATCTTTTAATTTTGAGATCAGTTCAATTGCAAACTCATTTTGTTTATCAATCGAGAGGCGCATTCCCATTCCGAACTCAGCATTATCCTCGAACAACGAATTAGCCCAGGCTGGTCCCCTTCCTTCATTATTTTTTGACCAAGGAGTTGTAGGTAAATTACCGCCGTAAATTGATGAACATCCAGTTGCATTTGCAATTATTGAATGATCACCGAATAACTGAGATACTAATTTTACGTATGGAGTCTCACCGCATCCAGAGCAAGCACCCGAGAATTCAAATAACGGCTGCTGTAATTGCTGAGCTTTAATAACACCAGTGTTGATAAGTCTTCTATCTAATTCTGGCAACGTCAAGAAGAAATCCCAATTTGCTCTCTCTAATTCTCTGATCGGAATTTGAGGAGTCATATTAAGCGCTTTGAGACGCGTTTCTTTTTTATTTTTTGCCGGACAAACTTCTACACACATTTCGCAGCCGGTACAATCTTCAACGGCAACTTGAATTGTATAAGCATAACCATCGGGGAATTCTTTTCCTTTTGCATCCATCATTTTAAAAGTTGGAGGAGCTTCATCCAAATATTTTTTGTCATAAGATTTAATCCTGATACAAGCGTGAGGACATACCATAGCACATTTACCGCATTGAATACACCATTCCGAATCCCATGAAGGAACATCGAGTGCGATATTTCTTTTTTCCCATTGTGTAGTAGCAGACGGAAACGTTCCATCAATCGGCATTTCACTAACTTTTACATTATCACCTTTTCCTTCCATCATTTTGCCGAGAACATTGCGTACATAATCCGTAGCTTTATCAGAAACGATTGAAGGAATTTCGATCTTGCTTGTTACTTTTGATGGGACATCAATCTTAAATAAATTTTCAAGAGTTTGATCAACAGCTTCAAAATTTTTCTTTACGATTTCTTCGCCTTTTGCACCGTAAGTCTTCTGAATTGATTTCTTGATCTGTTCAATCGCTTCATCTTTAGGAAGTATTCCCGAAATAGCAAAGAAGCATGTCTGCATGATTGTATTAACTCTGCTACCCATTCCGGTTTTATTAGCAACTGCATAACCATCAATCAAGTAAAAATTTAATTTTTTATTTATGATCTGCTGCTGAATTCTGATTGGAAGATTATCCCAAGTCTCATCTTTACTGAAAGGACTATTAAGTAAGAATGTTCCGCTGTTTTCAATATTTCCAAGTACGTCAAATTTTTCTAGAAGTCCGAACGTATGACAGCCAACAAATTTTGCAGTTTGAATTAAATATGTTGAACGGATCGGCTTCTTACCGAATCTTAAATGCGATACTGTTGTGGAACCGGATTTTTTAGAATCATATACGAAATAACCTTGTGCATAATTTTCAGTTTCTTCACCGATTATCTTTATCGAGTTTTTATTCGCGCCGACTGTTCCATCAGCACCTAATCCATAGAACAAACACCGAACTACTTCATCACCTTCGATCATAAAGTTTTCATCGTAATCAAGACTTGTGAATGTTACATCATCATTTATTCCAACAGTGAAATGATTTTTCGGCTCCGGTTTTTTCATATTATCGAAAACTGCTTTTACCATTGCCGGAGTAAATTCTTTTGAAGATAAACCATAACGTCCACCTACGATTTTCGGCATCTTTGCAAACGGAGGATTGTTTGAACTCATTGCCTCTGAAATTGCAGTTACAATATCAAGGTATAATGGTTCGCCAAGCGAGCCCGGTTCTTTTGTTCTATCAAGTACGGAAATGTTTTCAACTGTTTTTGGAATTGCAGCAAGTAAATGTTTTGCAGAGAATGGTCTATATAATCTTACTTTTATTATACCGACCTTTTCTTCCATTCTTTGTGATAAATAATCAACTGTCTCTTCTGCTGCTTCAGCTCCGGATCCCATCAAAATAATAACACGCTTAGCATCCGGTGCACCGTAATAATCGAACAAGTGATATGGACGACCTGTAACTAAAGCAAATTTATCCATCGCTTTTTGAACAATCTCAGGACACTCGTCGTAGAATTTATTTACCGTTTCTCTTCCTTGGAAATAAACATCAGGATTCTGTGCTGTTCCCCTTATGAAAGGATTTTCCGGCTTCAAAGCTCTCTGCCGAAACTGTTTTATTTTTTCATCATCAATCATAGCACGAATATCTTCATCGGTTAACTCTTCCATCTTAACAACTTCGGCTGAAGTTCTGAATCCATCAAAGAAATGAATGAATGGAATTCTTGATTCTAAAGTTGCTCTGTGAACAATTGCAGCAGTATCCATAACTTCTTGAACTGAATTCGAACATATCAAACCAAATCCGGTTTGACGTGTTGCCATAACATCACTATGATCGCCGAAAATTGATAAAGCCGCGGCAGCAATCGAACGAGCGCTAACATGAAAAACGGCAGGAGTTAATTCACCGGCAATTTTATACATGTTTGGAATCATCAGAAATAATCCTTGAGAAGCTGTAAATGTTGTAGTAAGAGCACCGCTTTGCAAAGAACCATGCACGGCTCCGGCAGCACCGCCTTCACTTTGCATCTCTGTAACGCTTGGAACTGTTCCCCAGATATTTTTTATTTTTTTAGCCGACCACACATCAGATAACTCACCCATTGTTGAAGATGGTGTTATCGGATAGATAGCAATAACTTCGCTAACACGGTACGCAACGTGAGCGGCAGCTTCATTTCCATCAATCGTAATTTTCCTTCTTTCCATTTAATCCTCAATAATTTATATAATTATTTTTCCCGATTTTAACTTGTTACGAAATTCAAATATCTTGCCATCAAGAAGAGTTTATAATCTTTCTTTTTTGTCTAATTTCTCAAGATTCTGTAAAAATTTTAAGGAAAGCTTCTTTGTTTTAGAAATTATCCTACCATCAATCTTGTTTTTAAGAAAACTTTTAAAAAAGGCGATTGAATAATAGAAATTAATGGAGTTAAAATAAAGACGATGAGGTCGAAAAATGGATGGGAATAAAAAAGTTTTGCGATTTTTGTAATCAATAAACTATAGCTGGTATGTTACAACTATTTAGCTAAATCTTAAAATTAGCTCAAAGGATAATATGGAGTTTCTAACATACACTCAGTGAGCAGACACCAAATAAATATTCAAAGTCTTTCCATGTTTCTTTTGATAATGGTTTGAAGGATATGTTATTCATTTGATTCCAATAAAATATTTATAAGATCAGTTCCAACTGTTTTTCGTTGTTGCTAAATTTTTGCTCGTGATCTAAAAGCCATTTCTTCCGCCACAATCCGCCACCATAACCAGTTAGACTACCATCGCTTCCAATTACACGATGGCAAGGAATGATGATCGAAATTTTATTTTGTCCGTTAGCATTTGCAACTGCTCGAATTGCTTTTTGATCACCGAGTATTTTTGTGATTTCCATATATGATCTTGTTTCACCGTAAGGTATTTTTAATAATTCATCCCAAACCCTTTTTTGGAAATCCGTTCCTTCTGGTTGAATATTTAGTTCAAATATTTTCCTCTTACCTTTGAAATATTCATCAAGCTGTTCTACATATTTTTCAATATATGGATTCGATTTCGCATCGGGATTAAATTCTTCATCTATAAAGAACAATGATGTAATTGAGTTTTCCGTCCCTCCTATCTCAATTAATCCAATCGGAGAATTGTAAAATGTCTTATAATTCATAACCTGACAAAATAAATGATCGTCTACGATTCAACCTATTAAGCATAGGAAGAAATGTCAAGCGAAATAATTTGTGAATTATTAAATGCAGTTAGAAATGAAATCAGGTAAAGAGAGTTTTTAATACTTCCATTAATTTATCTCTTAATAATGGTTTAGAAACAAAATCATTGAATCCGGCTGCAATAAAACTATCGCGAGCACCGGGTAATAGATATGCGGTTGATGCAATGACCGGAACATTTTTATAACCGGGCATCTTCTGAATAATTCTTAATGCATCTAGTCCGTTATACTCTCCTTGTAAATTAATATCCATTACAAGGAAATCGAATTTTTTTGTTTTGAGAAGAGGCAATGCATTTTCAAAACTTGGAGCGAATTCAATATTCTTAAGGTCTTTCATCTGACTCTTAAACAGCATTTGTGAATCAACTTGATCTTCCAAGTAGAGACATGTAAGCTGTGTGAGATCCAACGGTTTCTTTTCTACTGAGACTAAAGACGGAGTAGAAACTTTTTCCGGTTGTTTGCCGCTAACTTTTTGCTGAGGAACAGTTTCCACTTCTAATTTTTTCATATCATTAATAACTAACTTAAGCGGTATTACCAATGCAAATTCAATCGGATCAGCATCTTTAGTAATCGTTTCTTTCCTAATTGATAATAAATCAATCAATTTTTTGGCGAGCTTAACAGAGAACCGTGAGAAGCCGTAATTTCTTCTGGTCATATTCTCTTCATCCGCGAAAATATCATTAAATGCTTTTAACAAGTAAGGAGTAATTGTTTTAGAAGTATCCTTAATGCTGACTGCGCAGTAATTATCCTGATAAACAGAAGCCGAAAGAAATATTTTGTCTTCTTTGGTAATCTGGATTGCAAATTTGATAAATAAGCTTAGTAATGAAACGATCTTCTGACGATCTGTTTCGATTTCCAATGCAGAAGAAATCTTGCCATATGAAAGTTCAACTTTTTTATCTTCAGCAGTTTTCTTAGTATTCTCTTTAAGTTCATTTAACATATCTACGAACTTGATATGTTCGGACTTAAGTTTTACAACTTTCTGTTCAAGTGTTGAGTATTCAACGGCGTTATCCATAATCTGAAGAAGTAATTTTTGATTTTGTTTTATAATATCAACAGCTTCTTTTTGTTCTTCATTTGGTTTTTGAATGCTTTCTCCGAGCTCTTGTGTAAAACCGAGTATTACATTAATTGGTGTTAGAAGCTCATGAAAAACATTTGAAAGAAACGGAGGATCAATCTTCTCGATGGAATCTTCTTGGGTTTTCTTTACATCTTTAGTTATAACTGGTTCATCAATCGGTTTGATAACCCAACAGAATGAATCTATATCGCCGCTGAAATTTTTTATAGGTGTTGCAATCGAATTAGTTTTAACAAATATTCCTGAAGGTTTTTTTATTTCAACATCTAAAATGGTCGGCTTCAGAATTCCAGAATGAAAAATATTTTTATTTATCTTAGCACGATCATCATCTGCGACGAGAGAAATAAAAGGACGTGTCTCCAAATCTTTTTTTGAGTAGCCAAAGCGTTTTGATACCGGTTCATTAATTTCAGTAATAAAACCATCTTTGTCAGTTATAATAACCGGATCGCTTGTATTATCAAATGCTGATTCTATAATCTGAGTTCTTTTTTTAGACTCTGCTTGTTCGGAAACATTCCTTACAAGATTTAGATGTGATTTCTTCCCTCTAAACTCAAGTGAAGATCTTCTTAATTCAACCAAAACAGAAGTGCCGTCATTCTTCTTATGTCTCCACGGTCCGCTGTAACTTCCCTGAACAATTTTACTATCACCGGTTTGAATCAATGTTTGGATATCTTCGGGAGCGTAAAGATCTGTCAGATCCATATTTAAAAAATCATTTCGTTTATAACCATATAATTTTAATGCAGCATCGTTCACATCAAGAAATTTTAAATTCTCTATATCATAGATAAACATGGCTTCTGGTAAATGTTCAATTAATGCTTCGTACATTTTTGCTTTTGTTTCTATCTGTTGATCCGCATCCAGTTTTTGAGTTATAATAATCTGCGTCCCGTAAAATTCACCGTTCAGATCAAATATTTTCTTAAAGCTTACTTCTGTATTAAATTGAGCTTTTTCTACAAATAAGTAATTGGTTTTTACGTCCGGATGTCTATCTGCATTTTTCAGATAATTTTCGAATTGAGATATAAATCCCTTTTCAAATATTTTACTTAAATCCATCAGTGATAAATCTACTTTATCATTGAGGTTTAACAGACGAATAAACTCTTTGCTGTAAGATGTTATTTTAAAATTTTTATCTATTAATAGAATAGCAACAGGCAAATCCTTAAATATAAAATTGCCCGATTCAATTTTAGTCTCTTGAATATGATGTTCTTTCTTTTGTGAAAATCCGATAATTGCAACTACATTATTATCAAGATCGCATAGAGGAAATTCTACAACAGAAATATTTCTATTAGTACCGCTTGTAACCGGAGTAACAATGCCTTCAAATATTACTGAATTTGTAGAATCAATAATATATGCATCAACTGTTTTATAAAGGTTTACCAAATATTTCGGAAGGTAATCCTGTTCATTTTTGTTTTCTAATTGATTGGACTTAAATCCTAACGAATCTGCGTATTTATCATTTACCAAAACTAATTTTCCGGATGACTCTTTAATCCAGAAATAATCATCAAGTTCATTTATATCTTTTTGAACTTTTGCCTTTTCAATAAATGAGAAAGGATAATTAAGCTTGATTTTATTTACGATCGAAACAATTCTTTTATCATAAGCGATCTTTTCGAGTTCCGACGTAGATATCCAAAATTTTTGTGTCTCGGTTGTATTTTTAACAAATGATTCATGATTAAGATTTATCAGGAAGTAAACATTATTTTCACTACGCAAAGGTGAGAATACAACTTCAAAATTATATTTAACTTTATCCATTTCAAGATCTATTATATCTCTTACGGGAGTATCATATTTTCTTACATCAATGAACATTCTTTGAAGTGTTAGTAATTTTACTTCATCAAAAAGTTCGAAGAAATTAGATTGCGGAGTTATTGAAGGTAATATTTTTTTAAAATCATTACTAAAGGCAATAACTCGACCTGTTTTATCAATAATCAAACTGGGAGATATATTAGGGCTATCTATCAGAGTTTTATATTTTGTTTCGCTGTTCATAATCATCAATTAAGGAAATCGGAGTATAGCTGAATATGGTGTATAAACTTTATTACCGAGCTTTTGCCTGACTCTATAAGAATATGTTGTACCGCTAATAATTGTTCGATCGGTAAACTCAAAAACATCTGAAGCCGTACTCCCGATCTCTATAAATTGACCATCCGGTTCTACCTTTCTTTCAATCACCGTTCCTTTAGAAAGATTCTTACTGTTATCGGTCCATGTTAATTTTAGAGCAGGGCCCGACAAAAGAAAAGCGCTTAAATTTGTCGGTGGTAAAACGTCAGTGTAATAAGTAGAAATAGATACTTCGTTTGAATAACCACTTTGAGTAGTTTGTGTGAAATAAGCTACACGATATTTATAAGAATTACTAGCAGTAACAGAATTATCTATATACTCAGTAACATTGGGGCCCGTAATAGCAAGAACTTTATAATTATTTGTTGATGGATCTGTTCTTTCAATTTGAAAACCTAGTTCGTTAACAACAAAATCAACCCATGTTAATCGTACTAAATTTGTTCCGGTTGCTTCTGCTTGTAAATTCCATGGACCATCGGGTAAACTGCTTGTACTTATCTCGTTACTATAATCAGAAAGACCGGATTCATTGACCGCTCTAACTTTATAGAAATAATCAATATATGGAGATAAATTGCCATCGGTTGTACTAATTGTATTTACAGGGAGTGTTTTAATTTTTCTATAATCTATTACTGTACCGTTACCAAGATCTTTTCTCCATAATTCAAAACTGGTTTCGTTTATTGAATTATCATTCCATTTAAGAGTAACTGAGAAATCATTTATTCGTGTTAATAAAAGATTTGAAGGAGCAATCGGTAACTTATCCTTCACAAAAATATTTTCTTGTAATTTACTTTCTTTAGACTTACCGATTGTATTAAAAACTTTCAAAGAATAATTAATTCGAGTGTGAATTAAAGTTGAATCAACTTCGAGATAGATTATAGGGTTAGTCCCATCGGTATTCTGTGTATATTTTTTTACAAAAGTTTTATTTACATACAGTTCATAAAAAGAAAGTCCTTGTCCGCTGGAACCATCGGCTGCCTGATAATTAATCGTATTTTTCCCGACTTTAACCGTGTCATTAGTCTTTGGACTCCAAACATCAATTGTCGGTGTGGTAGAAGTTTGAGTATCAGTAATTGATTCAACACAACCAAATGTAATTGCTAATAGAAGGAAAAGAATAGACTGAGGAAATTTTTTAATATAGTTAATCAATTTCATTATTTCTCTGTGAATGATTTTTTTACAATATTCAATTTAATAAATGGATATCAGTTTTGATAATTATTATTAAAAATGATTAGACTTTTAATAGTACTACACAACTGCAAATTATACAAAAAAGAATAATTCTGTTTAAAAATATTGGCAAGCTTTTTTGGCTGGTACTCCCTTTTTTGTTTAGGGTGAAAAGTGCCATTGCAATTGTAAAAATTTCTTATCAGTGTTTAAATAAGTTTTAGTCGTTAAATGTCAACGTTATCAAAATCTATTAACAACGAACGTGTTTCATGAGCTTCCATTTTATCTAAATAGAAGTAAATAGTTTTGGAATCGATATCTAACTTATATTTTGGGATCCTAGTATTAATTATATCAGATGAAACAGAAACATTTTTTACTCTTTTATTAATATTTACCTGTACAATTAAGTCAGATGCTTTTTCATCACGGGGATTATTTAGCTCAACAGCAATTCTTCTTTTACTTCTCGTTTCATAACGGACTTCAACACCCAAGCGATGAACCCACCAACCTCCTAATTCTTGAAGTGAAGTGACCCAAATTTTCTTGCTCTTTGCATAATTAATTATATCTTTTATAACCGAGGAATATTGAGGCTGTAATTGGTATTCAGTATGAACTTTAAAAACATAAAGTCCACCCTCAAATAACACACGATCAATATCTTCTTCGTAAGTATATCTTTGAAATGCAGGATTTACTAAACCATAATTGCGAACAACTTCATAATCATCGCGTGCTGTTTTGGTAATGATCATGATCGGTTTATTATTTCTTATACGTATTTCAGGAACAGAGCGGTCAGTTAGTGAATCAGTGACCAAGAATTCATAATTTAGCTGAGACATAGATTGTAACGTATTATCATCATAATAACCATTTAACGGCATTAATGCTTTTACAGTTTTTCCTGACACTTTCTTTAACGTATCAGCTGCAAATTTTAAGGTAGAGTATTGGACTTCCTTGCTAAAAAGTTTATTGACTGTATCATCTGCAGATTCAAGAAATCCAATATCAACAATAGCGCCGAGATCTCCTTTTTTTGCAATTGATTTTAACAATCCGGGATTTTGTTTTGCAAGTAATGGATCAACAAAGATAGTTGTAGGGGATTTAGTAAAGCTTAAAACATTACCAAGATAATTAATATTTTCAGACTGTTCTTTTACTGTTGGAACTATTATCATAGCAGCATCATAAGAAGTCGGCCAATCATTTATGAAAGCTGTGGGTTGATAAATAAGCCAATTAACGGAATTGTTGAAAAGTCTTTCGAAGTAGATATAATCTTTTTGAACACCAAGAACGGAATTTAATTCAAAACCATACCAAACAAATCTGCCTTTACCGTAACTACCGTATGCTATTCCTGCACTCTTCTGAATTTCTTCTCTAACAAGTCCCGCTTCCCTTCTGAAATCATACCAGAAACTAACTTGTGTAGTACGCGGTTCTAATACTTCTGCATAAATAGGTCTATCCCAGGTGGCGATCTTAAGAGCATATCCGGTTGGAATTTGTGCAGTAAGCGGTAAATTGCCTCGCAGTGTGTGAACTTTATATAATTCTTCCGGTTTGATTTCTCTGTTAAAGTTCATACCAAAAACTTCTTTGAAAAAATCCCATCCTCTCCACTTGCCTTCATCTGAATATGTTGCAGGACCGCCAGTAACGAACAAACTACCACCATTTTCTACATAGCGTTTTAATTGCATAATTTCTTTGTCGGATAATGATTTTGAACCGGGAAGAACGATCATCTTATAATTAAAGTGTTCACCTAATTCAATAGTCTGATCTGAGATAACATCATAATCTAATTTGGAATTTTTGATAAATTTTTTCCAAGTATCAACATTATCTCTTAACCAAGTACTTCCAGAAGGAAGCATAATTTCGGTATACTTTGAATAAAGTATTCCTGCCTTTTCTTTTTTCTCATCGGTTAAAAACTTAAGGTTATTTTTTGTAGGTAGGATTTCTTTCAGTTCGTAATTACCGTATATATTTTTTACGATGAGTAAAAAAACAAGAAAAGCGGTGATAAGTAATACCAATCCGCTTAAGAAAATAATAAGGTAATTAACTTTGAGCCCTTTGGCTTCTCTTACCGCCACCTTAGATTATCCTCTTGTTTACGATCTTGACGCGTTGGTTCAACATAACCTTCATTAGTATAACGCATATATTTCTTCTTAGAGCCTGATGCCGAACGTTCAGATTCGTTAGTTCGAGCATTTTCACCAGTTCCTCTTTGGCCATTAGTCGGAGCCGAACCAACGAATGTAGGTTTTAGCTCAGGACCTCGCGATTGTTCTTCTTGAGGAATATATGCAGGTTGACGCTGATACTCATAACCATACTCTTGTTGAGGAGATTGCGGCTCAAATGTTCTTCTCTCAGGAGTAATGATTCTTTGCTCTTGCATTAAAGGTGCAGGAGCTACAAGTTCGGCAGGAATTGCAGAAGGCTGCGCAGCTTGAGCTGTAATACCTTTACGTTCCCTAACCTTATAGAGGATATATGCACCAACAGCAAGAATAAAGGTTGAGATAGTTGCGACCAAAATGATTAATGAAAGTATAGGAATTAATTCCATATTAACCTCTGTTAAGTCTTTTCATTTTATCTGACACCGGCTGTATTATTTGCTGTTTTTGGTAATCCTCCGAGTCCGGTTCGCTCGAGTTTTCCCCATATCATTCTTATACCAAGAAATTCTTCCACTGTTGCCATTGCTTTTGTAACATCAATTAAAAGAATGAATACTACACGATAAATAATTGCATATGGTACCAATCGAAATTCTTCTTTTTCAGCAGCTATGCAATAAACTGCCGCCATTAAATCAAGCACGGCTATACCCATCCACCATAAAAAGATAAAACTTGATAATCCATAAAATAAAGCTACGATAATAAAATAAAGATTAACAAAAATATTCATAGTCGGCCAAATTAGTGCTTCATAAAACATTTGCCATAATATTATACTATTGTTAAAATTTACTGTTGGATTGATTAAGTGTCGTTTATGTTTTCTAATAGCTTGTAATATACCGCGTGTCCATCTATATCTTTGTTTCAATAATTGATAAATTGAAGCAGGAGCTTCAGTAAATGCGATAGCATTTGGTTCATAAACAATTTTCCAATTTTGGGCAAGGATTTTCAATGTTATATCTGCATCCTCAGCAAATGTATCGCTTGAATAAAAACCGGCATCTCTCAATGCTGCTTTTCTAAATAAACCGATTGGTCCAGGTATAATGTTAACCATTTGAATAAAGCCCTGGGCGCTTCGCGGCATATTTAGTCCTTCTAAGTACTCAAGTGCTTGAAGATCAGTTAAAAGATGTTTTCTATTTTGGACTTTTACGTTTCCGGCAACTGCACCTACAGCAGGATTTATAAAATGTCTTACAGCCATTCGCAATGAATTAGGTGTTAATTGTGAATCACCATCCATACACAATACAAACTGAGCTTCCGAATATTGTATACCAGCATTAAGAGCTTTTGCTTTACCGCTATTAGGTTTATTTATTAAGGAAATTTTAATTAATCCACTTCTTCCTCTTTGATGACCGACAAGTTCTTCAGCAATAGCAGCAGTATCATCAGTTGAGCCATCATTAACAATAATTATTTCATAATTAGGATAATCAACGTCTAGTAAAGATTCGATTGAATGTTGTAGAACTACTCCTTCATTAAAAACAGGGACTATAATAGAGATGAACGGGTAGAATCCTTCTTTTTCCTGAACAGTATATCTTGCTATATAAAAATAAGCCATGAATAGTGTACCAAAATATCTTATCAATAAAATAAATAAGAAAATCACTAGCGATACGATAGAAGCATAAACAAACAAGCCACTCCAAGTCAATACTGTAAGCGGAAGAGTTAGAATGATCGTGATAATTAAGAAGAGAGAAAAAATACCTGATAAGAAAATCACTTTTAATTTTTCAGCTCCAAGATTTCTATTAGGAGGTTTTAACTCCCTGTTATCTAGAGCTATCTGATATTTTTGATTGTTATTATTCACTTACAAACATCATTTATTAACAATATTGTTAAACAATATGAATGCCATAATTATTAATGATTAAACCAATTTTTCAAGAGTACAACTAGTTTAAGCTGTCCCAACTTCGTACAATATAGTTTTTTGGCTCAATAGTGAACAAATCCTAACGGAATATAATTTTTTTTATAACTTATTGCAACAAAATAAGTTATTCATAAGTGTTAAAGAAAGGATGTAACAAAGTTCTATAAATTCTTTCTTTTTATAGAATGCTATTCTGAATATTTTTTAAAGACGTCAATAAGACTTTCTATAGAATAATTTAACTACTCTATCATTACCTTCCTGTGTTAGTGTTACTTTTCATTTTTTAGATTATTTTTTCTTAATGGCTTAAAAAATACCCCAAAAAGCAAAAGCTGATGCAGTTATGTTTTTGTAGCTTGAGTCATATCTAAAACTGTTTCCAATTCCTATTCGAGCAGTTATGGTTAATCTTAATACGGGATTATATATTGCTTCTCCAAATACTTCATTTATTATATAATCAGCCTTTGGAACGTATCCAATTTTACCGCCTGCCTTCAACTTAAGGTTCTTAAATCCCCAATTCAGTTCTACCCAAATACTATGCGAATCAAAATTTTGAGGTGAAAAATATGAAGGCGAGATAAAAGCAAAATCTGAGAAATAATATTCATAACCAAAAAATCCATTAGAAAAAAATTTCTTACCTAATTTTAACTGAATGTCATTGCCTTCATTATTGTCACCTAAGCTGAAGTAATTATAAAATCCCGACACACGATAAATATGATTATAAGTATATAATCCACTAAAACGATAATAATTTGCGTTCAATCGAACGTTAATTAGATTTTGAGAATAAAGAATTGTACGGGCATCATTATTTTCAAAAGAAAGTACAAACGAAAAGTCATTCTCTTGTTCATACCGAAGTGATATATCTCCAATTCGTCTATTAGGTTCTCCAAATATGTTTAACGCTCCGTAACTGCCGGATAAGATTAAATTTTTTTGTAAAAAAATTGATGCAATTCCCTTAAGCTGAGTAAAGTTACTATTAATTGTCGAGTTCCCTAAAATAGTCATTGACCATGAAGCACCTAATGATAGGAATCCAATAAAATTACCATCTAACTTCATACCAGAATTAAATAATTTAAAATTCTGATTATCAATGTAATAAGTTGAAAAAGGTGATAATTCAATTTTTGTCGGAAGAAATAGAAAAATGAAATCCCTTATACTTGATAAGCCGTTACTTAATCCTGATTGCGGCAGCCAATTAATTCTCTCTTTAACAATTCTAACTTCCGATGTGTCTTGTACTTGATTTAATAAATCTTTGTAAACACTTTTTGCATCACCATATCTTCCTGCTATGACATATGAATCACCTAAGAATAATCGGTTAGTATTTAAATTTTTTCTTACATCTGGATTTGTTATTTCCTTATCCATCTCATCAAAAATTTCCTCGGCTTTCTCATATCTTTTTTCCTTAACAAAATATTTACCGAGGTAAACCATTCTGGGAATGATTATTTCCTGCTGCTTTGCATCATTTTGCATTTTTGATTTAAGATCCCGATAGATTGCTTCTGATTTATCGAGTTGATTTGTTACAACATAAGTGTCAGCTAAAATTATTCTTGCTTCGTCATCTTCAAGGATTAATTTGCAAATATTTTCTAATTCTTCTAATGCTTTAGTAGTATCCTGATTAAGATAATAATTTTTAGCTCTATGAAGAGCTGCTGTATAATCAAATTGTTCGTTTAATATTTTATTGTAATACTCAATCGCTAAAGAATATTCTTTAGCACAAGAGGCAATAGCAGCATATTGAAACATTTCATCACGGGTTAATGCGGTTCGTTTGGAACGATAGTCATCGTACTTTGCTAAAGCTTCTTCACATTTGCCTGCTTCACTCAATCTTTCGGCCTTATTTCTTATCTCAAAAACTTTTTGTCCCTCATATGCTGCTAAATGAATTTCATAATTACTTTGTGCGCTTTCAACTTCAGGACTATTGGGTGAGATTTGACGTGCTATATCTAAATATTTTTTGGCTTCGCTAAAATTTTTCTTCCATGCATAAAGTGAGGTAAGTGAAATTAGAGGACTCATTTCTCTGGATCTTACATCATGTACGTTAAGTAAATATTTTTCTGCAAGATCCAGATCCTGCGCAGTCCATACTCCAATTTGCCCCCGCAAAAGTTGATAATCCAAATTATTTGGATCAAGCTGAAGTAATTTATCTATTTGTACAATTGCTTTTTCCCATTCATAGTTCCATGCGGAGTACTGAGCATATTTATAACGTGCATCAAGATCTTGATCTTCCGGAATATCTTGAAGATATTCTCCAAGTACCTCAATTGCACTATCGTAATAGAACAAGTTTGCGTATGATTCTGCAAGTTTCATAACAGCTTCTTTATCTGAAGGATTTTCCTTCAAAGCAGTTGTATATTGTTCAACATTTTTATTAAACGTACTATCTCTGTATTCAGTTACATTTTTCCAAAGCTGCTTAAACTGATCTTCTTCAGTATGTTTTGGTTGTAAATATTGTAACTGTTGATAAGCTTCTTCATAGCGATTTTTTGCTATCAATTCATTAATCAAATCAAATCGAATAGGATCATTTTCTGGATCTTTTTCTAACAACCGATAAAATTTGTCAATGGGATATTCTATTCGTTCGAAAGCCCTTGGAACATTTTGTGTTGTTAAATAACCTTCCCGTTTAGCAAGATCTAATCCGTCTTCTGCTTCCTTAAAAAATGGTTTAAAATCAAGAGAAGTCTTAAAAGCATCTTCTGCTATTTTATATTTGCCGAGCCATAAAATAAAATATCCATACCTACTCCAAATGCGCCAATCGTCAGGATACCGTATTGTATATTTTTTTAATATTCTTTCTCCCTTAATTATTGATCCGGTCTTTGCTAAAATTTCTGTATAGCGAATTATCTCATCTGGCGAAGCATTATCATCACGTTTTAAGTATTCATCATACCAAATTTCTGCATTCCTCCACTCTTCCAACCAACGGTAAGATTTTCCAATTTCTAAATAACTGAATGCATAATTAGGATCTATTGCAATGTCTCGTGTGTGGCCATCTATCTTTTGATAAAGTTGTTTGTGCCAAATTCCAATTACACGGTTAAGGTCTTTTTTGATTTCGGAATTTTTAGGATCTAATCTTACTGCACGGCGTAAATCAAGAACGGAGTATTGATATTCTGGTCTTTGTTCGTAACATAATCCTCGTTTATGATATCCATCGGCTTCACGTGGATTAGCTGCTATATATTTATTTAATTGATCAATCGCTTCGCTAAATCTTCCTGCTGTCATCAGCAAAACTGCTTGACTTTTGAAAATTTTATACTTGTTTTGAGAAAAAATAGGAAGTGCGATAATAAATAAAAATAAAAAAAATATTTTTAGATATTTATTCATTACCCAATATACTTATTGAGCGGCTGATAACTCTGCTGTAAATCAGCATCAGAAGCAATAACAAATTCCATCATTGTTTCAGCGTTATCAATCCGATCATCAACCTCTAAATTATATATTGAAATATACCCTAAAATTGCATTAATATAATCCTGATCATGGCTTGGTAGATTATTTTGCATAGTTGTCATAAGATCAATAGCGCTTTTTAAACTTCCTCTAACCAATAAAACTATAACTTTGTTTTCAACAACACAGATTTTATCTTTTTTGCTGGTAGAGAGACGAATGGCATTTTGTAATTGGTGAACACTTAATAATCCTCTCATCTGAGCAGCAGGGTCTAATTTGAATGAAATCAAATTGAATGATTGTCCCGTACTTTTATATAATGCAATCTGATTATTAAGTATCAAAAGAAAATCGTTATAATTATAAATGTTTGAATATGCATATGGTTCAGATGGGATTTCTATTCGAGTCGGTTTGTTGAAATTTCTACTTTTCGGCATACTCGGCAATTCTTCCGTAACATGTGTTACTGGAGTAAATTCTGTAGTAACACCTTTATAAGGTTCAATTTTATATTCTGCAGTAAATTGACCTTCTGTATGTCCAACATTCGGTGTTATAGTAACTAATCCGCCTTGAAAGCGATCTCCTTTTTCCGATGTTTCTTTTTTCAGTTGAATTATTGCAGTAACATACTCCGATAATCCATTAATGATGGATTGAGCTTTTGGTGTAGCCGGTTCACTAATTAAGAATAAACTTGTTATATCTTTCTCTTCAATAGTTTCCAAAGTTCTCACAAATGAATCTCTTAAATAATTTTGATTCTTAAATCCTACAAACGGAGTTAATTCATCAAAGATTATTCTAGTCGGATGGTATTGATCTACAACAGTAATAATGTCATTAATATATTCAACAAGATAATCATCAGGATTATACATTTCATAAACGTTATTAGGTGGAAGAACACGTACTACGATTAAAAGATTCTGATTCATGTACGACTGTATATCAAAATTCAATGAAGCAGCTTGAATCATTAAATCTTTCGGACGCATTAGTGTAAAATACAAACAAACCTCGGAAGACTTTGCAGTTTCGAGAGCAAATTGCAGACCTAATAATGTTCTACCGGATTTTCTAGGTCCGATCAATAAGTAGCTTCCGCCTCGGTAGATTCCTCCCCAATTTTTATCAATAAAGGAAAATCCAGATCGGATTAGCTGTATAGAATTTGTCATTTAAAGACCTGTATTAGATTTTAGACATCGGATAAAAGCCAACTCCTATGCCAAAGAAAATTCATTTTTCAGTCGAAAATGTTAATTTTTAATACACTGAGAATCTAAAAGTGAGAATAGAGAATTGTGTGCATCAAAATAAAACACAGATTTATTTCTTCTTTCCAAAAGACAAATTCCCAAAAACGAATATGGCAGTTGCATTTCCTGTTATTGTCGGTTCATTTGTAATATAATCCATTCTATCGTCACGGTAATAATCATTTTCTGTCTGAAATTTTAAATATTTATCTGGCTTATTATAACTGATTTTTGCTTTATCTACAAATGCTTTAGCTGCAGGACCAGCTGAAAAGCCACCGGGCAATTTCCCTTTCAAAAAAGAAATTTGGTGATGAAAATTTTTCGTGTAATTCTTACCAAAGCCCGATACAAAACTTACACCCCACGGATTTTTTCCTAATATATAATCTCTCTGTGAAGATGCAACTGAATCGTATTTGGAATCATTTGTTAATTTTTTATAAAGAATATTCTGTAAAGTTATTCCTAACAAAGTAACATTTGTTCCCCAAGCCAGGTCAGTACCTTTTTCAAAAAGATTCTGTTTCTTTTTTTTGTTGAACTCTTCTAAATTTTTTACAATAAAATCCGTGAATCGGGTAATAAATTTTGCCAATCTGTAATGTGCAAGAGAATTCAGATTACCCCAGCTCCACCAAAAATCAGAACCGGCTTGGTCTGCTAATAAAGTTGCATCATTTAAATAATTTGTTTTAAATGTTGTCATATAAAGTTCAACAGCACCGAGTGCAAGTTTCCCTTCATAATTTTTGTCAAGATACATTCCGCTCCCGCTGCTATCTACGTCCTGAACTTGATTTCTGATCGAGTAAATATTTTCAGCAGCAGTTAAACATTGCTTTGAAAATTCCGGAAAGTGAAATTTATCATTCCATATTCGTGAAGCTAACGCCATTGTTGCAGCGTAAATTCCAATCAGGTTTTTTCCGATACCAACAAAAGCTGGACGGTCAAATCCAAGCGTATCTTTTTCCGGCATACGCCAACCGACTTCATGATCGCGTAAATCCTGAACTTGTGTAACTAATTTATTTTTTGAGTAGTAACTTCGAAGCATCCAATCCAGACCAACTTTTGCTTCTTCGAGAATATCAGGTGTTCCGTTATTGTTTGAATCAAATCCGAATTTATCAGGATCGAATTCATAAGAAAATAATAACAAGTAAGTTGCAACAGCAGTAGTATTAAGAAATTTTACATAATCACCTGCGTCGTGCCAACCGCCGGTTACATCTATAGTTTTTGTAATTGTTTTTTTCCCATCAATAATACTTGTCGCATCTGAGATATGACAGACTTTATGTAAGAGCGGATCTGTATACCCGCATCTTTGAACTCGGAAAAATTGAAGAAGAGAATCAGCTAATCCATTATAAATATTTTCACTAATTCTGAATGTATAAGAATTTTGCTGAGCATATTTAAAATAATATTCTCCTATAGATTTAACCGAACTGAAATCAATTGTATAAGTAAAAGGAAAATTACCATATGCACCAAGATTATTTCCAAACTTTGTTGTAAAGACTTTTTCTTTCCCTTTATTGCTATAAACAAATATTGATTTTCCTTCCAGCTTATTGTAAGAAAGTATTACAGCTGTCTTTACATCGTTTGGAAGATAACCCAACTGATTGAATCTGATATATATTTCAGGCTCAGCCTTCAAGTTCAACGTACAACTCGGAAGAGAGAACATAATGACCATACTAAGTATTATCGAAACACGGAGCGATCTCAATTTCAGTCCTTGTTATTCTAGTGGAAAATTTCTTGGATAAAAGGAATTTAATTCACAAAATATTTCTTACTCAACCGGTTCATTCACAATGCTGTCTTTCTCCGGAAAGGTTGTTCCAAAAACATAATCCCATGTAGGTTGACTAACGCCATATCCTAGACCCGGATTTCGATAATGATGCTTTGAATGATGGTTTTTTATCGTCAACAAAAATTTGTTATGCATATTAAAATGATGAATAGAATAATGAGTTATATCATAAAACAAATAACCAACTAGAAATCCGGCAAAGAATGGAAGTACATACTCATTATCCATGATAGTGTCAAACATAATAAAAAATAATGCAGCTAGCGGAAGACTAACTGATGGCGGCATTACTAATCTTTTTGAATCCTTTGGATAATCATGATGTATGCCGTGAATCAAAAAATGAATTCTTTTGCCCCATTCACTCTTGGGCATATAATGGAAAACAAATCTATGTAGAAAATATTCAGTGAAGGTCCAAACAAATAATCCAGCTAATACTAACAACAATGAACTGGATATTGATAAATAGTAAATGTAAAAACCGCGGAATAATAAAAATGAAATAATTGGTACAAATACCCATAATGGTACTGTCCAATGAACTCTTGACAACGCTTCCAAAAAATCATTCTCAAACAATCTAATTGTTTCATCTCTGTTAGAGACATAATTCTTCGGCATAATACGCTCCTCATTTTTAATGGCAAGAATATAATCAAATGAATAAATAAACTAAACTGAATTGTATGAATTTTCAAAACTACAATTCGGTAAAAGGTAAGTCCTCTTTTAAATCAATGCCAAGACCATTTTTTCCAGATAGATGTAATCTACCATCATCTACTGTAACCGCATTAAAAGGATCATTTGTAAGCAGAAGATTTCCATCAAGATCGGCAAAATCAACCAACGATGAAAGCTGAGCTGCTGCACTTATTCCACATGAAGTTTCAGTCATACATCCCATCATAACCTTCAAATCACATTCTTGAGCTTTCATAATCATTTTATATGCTTCATTAATTCCGGTACATTTCATTAGCTTGATGTTGATTCCGTTAAACGAGTTTTTAATTTTTTCAATATCGGAATATCTTTGCACGGATTCATCTGCAATAATTGGAATTGGAGATCTTTCTGATAACCACGCTGATTTTTCGAAATCATTTTTATTGAACGGCTGTTCGATCAATAAAATATTTTGCTGATGCAACCACTCAGACATTTCCAATGCAAAATATTTATCTGACCAGCCCTGATTAATATCAGCATAAAGTGGTTTATCGGTTTCTTCTCTTACTGCTCGAACAATTTTTTTATCATCTTCAGTTCCAAGCTTTATTTTGAAAATCTTAAACTTACTTGCTTCGGCAATTTTCTGTTTCAATATTTTCGGCTCATCTATTCCGATCGTAAAAGAGGTCATAGGTAAAAAGTTAGTTGTAAGATCAAATAATTGATAACATGGTTTTTGATTTATCTGCCCGAATAAATCGTGTAAAGCAATATCAACAGCAGCTTTTGCGGCAGTGTTATTTTCAGCACTTCCATCTATTGTATTAATAATATTTTTATAATCGGAAATGTTGCCGATATTTTTTTTTGCAATCGATTTCAAAAAAGTAATTACTGTTTCTTGTGTCTCCTGTAAATAAGGCGGAAGCGATGCTTCTCCATATCCAACAATTCCATCATGTTCAATTTTAATCAGTACAATTGGAGTTGACTTCCTAGAATTATAAGAAATTGTAAACTGATGCCTCAGTTCTAATGAGTATTTCGAATAAGATATTTCCATTTACTATCTGAAATTATTTATTGAAATATAGAAGAGTCTATTGGTTTAAAGCAAAAAGGTCATCCCGACAAGCCGGGATGACCTTTCATAAATCTATGATCTTCTAATTATATATCAATTAGAGTTATGCAAAATATGCCTGGTGACAAGCGTAAAGGGCAAGACCAATTACTGCTATAACAACCAGGAAGAATATTGTTGCACTTAATTTTTTCATTTTATCCTCTACTCTTTTTGAGTTATCTGATATTTTCAATTATTTAATTAATACCATTTTTTTAACTGCAACAAAGCTGCCTGCGGTAATTCTGTATATGTAAGTTCCGCTTGATACTTTGTAACCTAAATTATTCTCTCCATTCCAATCTACACTATGATTGCCTGCCAACGTCTCATTATTTACAAGAGATTTTACTTCACGTCCTAGCATATCGTAAACTTTTATGCTTACGTATGAATCCTTAGAAAGTGAGTATGCAATCCTTGTAGTTGGGTTGAAAGGATTCGGATAATTTTGTGATAACTCAAACTGAGTTGGGATAACTTCTTTATCATCTACTGCTGTTGTGCCGCTTGTCTTAAATGTTCCCGTTGAAGAATAATTCGAGACCGAACCGCTGTCGTTCTTCGATAATACTCTCCAATAGTAAATTGAATTTGATTCTAATCCGGTTACCTGTGTTACCGGTTCATCTATATTCGTTCTACTTACTGAATTACTGAAATCCGCATTCTTGGAATACTGCACATCATATTGAAGATGTGTCTCTGATGGAACAGGAATTCTCCATGTTAAAATTGCGGAAGTATTATTAATCGGCTGTAAGTAGTTCGGACTGATTACTAGAGGAACTACTGATGAAGATCCAGCGGCGGTTGAAAAACTAGCGATCATTGACCAAGGTGACACAACTAAATTATTTGCTGTTAATCTCGATCTTGCCTGCCAATAATAAGTAGCACCAGCGGTTACAGTGTATGGTATCGCAGTTACTAATATTGAGTTAGTTGGATCAGTAACAACAAATCCGGAAGAAGTTGCCAGAGGGTGATTTAACTTTCCAAGTCCGTCTACACTCGAACTTTGTGCTATTACTATTTCATAATCAAGAGATTGTGTTGATGATGCAGACCAATATAATGTTATTGCAGAAAGAGGACTGTCTATTATTTGTCCTCCGACCGGGGTAGAAGGAATTGGAGTTGTAGCCGCTCCGCTTGCTGTGACCGCAACAACAAAATTTGCCGCTGAAGACCATGCAGAAATTGAAGCATGATTTGCTGCCAATCTTGATCTTGCGTGCCAATAATAAGTCGTACTTGGTATTAATGAAGTCGTTCCTTCTGCGAATAAGTTTGCAGACCAACCTAAAATTACTGGAGATGTTGTAAAATTACCTCCACCATCAACAGCAGAACTTGAAGAATATTCAACTTGGAATTCTAAACCTGTTGCGTAAACATCAATGTAATAATAAAACGTTGGAGGATTAACATAAACTGTAGATCCGCCGTTTGGCCACGCTGTATATGGTATAACCGGAGAACCTGCTAAACTGGTATACATTACAAATGATGAATCACCTGCTGTTGACCAGAGGGACTTATTACCGCCGATCTTAGATCTTACCTGCCAGTAATAAGTATGACCCGCTATAAGATCAACAAGAAGTGTCTTATACGTATGGTTCGATGTTGATGTTATCTGCGGTGCAGGATAAACTTCACTAGCGGTAAAATCTCTGTACCGAATTTCATAATCTAATCCGGGTTCATTTCCTTTTATGTACCAGAAGAATGTCGGCTTTAATGCATAACTTGTCGCGCCGTCAATTGGATAAGATCTGTAACATATAGGCGGACCTGTCGGACTGAATCCTGTGGTTACTGTTGAGTAAGAAATAATTATTGTACCTGCAGTATTCTTAGCACGTACTTGAATATAATATGTTGAGCCCTGTGTTAATCCAGTTAATGTGTACGTGGTTGTATCTAATCTTGTAACAGACGTATAACCACTCATGTTTGCGCTTGTAGACCATAAGAGATCATAATATAAACCTGAAGAGAACGGCACAGGATGCCATGATATAAAAGCTGTTGTCACTCCAGATATTACCGGATTTATAATTGGTTTGGCTGCATTGACTGTTGTAAATTCTCTCGTCGGAGTCCAATCGCTGTTAGGCGGACCGGTTTTTCTCACTCTCCAATAATAAGTTCTACCATTTGCAAGTACACTGCTGCTAGTTGTACTATAAGTGAAATTATAAAAAGCGTTAGTTGCAACGTAAGCTGGATCAAGAGCTATAGGGGAACTAAAATCACTATTATCATCTATTTGAAATTCCCAGGTTGTACCGACTGACCAAGCAAATGATGGAAGAACTGTAACGCCTACTGCGTAATTTGCCGGACTTGCACCAATTGTAGGCACTGCAGGACCAGTAGTAGGATTTTGTGATCCAGAATTTCCACTTGTACCGCTTGCATTGTAAGCACGAACTTGATAATAATATGGTGTATTAATAGCTAAACCAGTGACAGAATAAGTTGTAACGTTACCCACATTTAAATTACTAAACCCAGTAACAAAGGATGCGAAATTACTGACTGTTGAAACATCTAAATAATATCCTGTAGCACCAGTTGAAGCACCCCAATTTGCTGAGAAACTAGTCCCTGCAATACTTGAAGCCGCAGAAGAAACTGGTTCTAGGGGTACTGTAAGAACTGTAATAGTATTAGAATATGGTGGTGTAGCAGCAGCTGTACTTACTCTATATAATAATAAGTTGTACCGGCTGTTAAACCACTTACCGGAATAGTTGAAACTGCACCAAAGTCAAAGGCTCCATTATAATTACCTCCTATGTTACCGGCAAAAGTTGGTGAAGTTGAAACTTCTAAAAAATTATTTGCAGCAGCTACTGCCCAATTTGCCTGGAAAGATGTTTGTGTTATCAATGTTGCTGCATTTGCAAGAGGACCAGTAGTTGTAGTTTGTGGTCCAGAATTTCCACTTGTTCCGCCGCTACTGAAAGCTCTTACTCTATACCAATATGGTGTACTAGCAGATAAACCTGTAACAGAATAAGTTGTAACAGCACCAAGAGCTAAGTTGTTAAATCCTGAAACAAATGAAGCAAACCCGACATCGGTTGCAACATCTAAATAATATCCTGTTGCCCCTGTGGAAGCGCTCCAATTTGCTGAAAAACTAGTCCCTGCAACATTTGTAGCCGCCGCAGAAACTGGGTTAGCAGGAATCGTTGTAACAGAAATAATATTTGAGTTGGCGCTCGGACCGTTTGAACGCACCTGGTAAAAATATGTTGTACCGGCTAAACCAACAACCGGAGATGTAGTTACTAATCCTACACTCGAATTATTTAATATATCAGTACCGCCGGAAGTTGTTCCGACATCAAGAAAATATCCTGTCGCACCTGCTACAGAATTCCAATTAGCTGAGAAGCCAGCATTTGTAACGGAAGTTGCTGCCGTTGCAATTGGAATACCAGCTACTGTAATTGTTGCAGAGCTTGCGCTGCTTCCGACTCCGTTTAATCCTCTTACACGATAGTAGTAAGTTGGACCGGCAGTTAAACCGGTAACACTAAATGTAGTAACTAAACCCACATTTAAATTATTATAACCGGAGACAAATGAAGCAAAAACATTACTAGTAGATACATCCAGATAGTAAGCTGTTTCATTTCCCGGTGCTCCTCCCGAAGCCCAGTTTGCAGTAAAAGAAGTAGCAGTTATTGAAGTTGCCGCAGATGCTGTTGGTACTGCGGGAACTTGAGCAAATACAACGTTAAAACTTATTAACGTCATGATTGCAAAAACAGTTAATTTGTTTTTCATAAGTACCCTCTTATATGTAGAAAAATTTTTACTACTCGGCTGTTATTTTTTTTCGGCTGTTGGCTGGCGAAAATTTGTCTTAATACTTTAGAACAAGAACTCTCTTTCATGATATATTTTATTATTTATACCTGTGATATCAAAAAGAACTAGAATCTTGTCGTTTCGGCTGGAAACCGAAAGCAACATAATTTTATAGATTTAAATAGTCAAGAAAATTTTTATTTAATTATTAATCCCATAGAATAGAATGTCTGATTATCATTTTATCAAGGGGATATTGCTTGTATTTCCATGTTATAAAGTCTATTGGGATATATAAAAGGTAAAATATATTTTTCACCCGAAGAAAGTACTTGCAACCTCAAGCAGATTAAGATCAACAGTTTTTAATTGCCCTGTTGCTTCGGCAAGACTTACAGCAACAATCTCATTACCTTTTAATGCTGCCATCATACCCCACTGCCCTTTCTCAGCAAGCTCTGCAGCAAATACTCCAAACCTTGTAGCTAATACTCTATCAAATGCTGTTGGACTACCACCTCTTTGAATGTGTCCAAGTACTGTAGCCCGAGTTTCAAACCCGGTTCTTTTTTCAATTTCCTCAGCTAGCATATACCCAATTCCACCAAGACGGACATGACCGAATGAATCTAATTTTTGATCTTGAAGAATCATATCCCCTTCTTTACCACTATTAGATTTTTTTGCTACAGCACCTTCAGAGGCAACAACAATACTAAAACTTTTCCCCGTTGTGTGCCTTTTCTTCAAAAGATCACATACTTCTACAATATCATATTGCTGTTCAGGAACTAAAATAATATCCGCACCGCCGGCAATTCCTGAATAAACTGCGATCCATCCTGCATGACGACCCATAACTTCCACAACCATAACGCGGTTATGTGATTCAGCAGTGGTATGAAGACGATCAATAGCTTCAGTTGCTACATTAACTGCAGTGTCAAACCCAAATGTAAAGTCTGTTGCGCTTAGATCGTTATCAATTGTTTTAGGAACACCTATTACATGAACACCGGCTTTAAATAATTTTGAAGCAACACCCAAAGTGTCTTCACCACCGATTGCAACAATAGCATCTATATGTGCTTCAAGCATATTTTTTATTACTGTTGCCTCACCATCTTTCTCTTTATAAATATTTGTCCTTGATGTACCGAGAATGGTACCTCCACGATGTAATATACCGGATACAGAATCACGATCTAGTTTAACAAAATTTTTTTCTAATAATCCTTTCCAACCTTCACGGATTCCAATTATATCATGATTTGATTGCAAAGCTTTTCTTACAACGGCTCTAATTACTGCATTTAATCCGGGACAATCACCACCTCCGGTTAATACACCAAGTTTCATTTTAGATCTCCAAGCAAATATTTATATGATAGATCATTATACTAGTTTAAGATTTGCAAACTTAGTTAACAATTGTTTTGGTCCAAATTCCTCAAAAGAAATCGTCACTCGCTGCATATCTCCTAAACCAGTTATCTGTAAAATTTTTCCCATCCCAAATACTGAATGTGTTACTCGGCTTCCAACTCGAAGTGAACGTCTTTCCTGATCATACTCATCGTAACTTCCCTGATAAAATTCATCGTAATAAGTTTTTTTCTTTCTGCCCGCTTTTCTACCGCTGGCTCCGTTCGCCTCTTCGTATGTGGATTCATCTAATTCATCTAAAAATCTTGATTTACTTTGATAAGCAACTTCACCAAAGCGATATCTTGAACGTGCATAACTTATAAATACTTTTTCTTTTGCGCGCGTTACTGCGACATAGAATAATCTTCTTTCTTCTTCCAACTTTGAATCGTTATCAAATTTCTGACTAAGCGGGAAAATATCTTCTTCGCATCCAGTTACAAATACAACAGGGAATTCCAATCCCTTTGCACTGTGTATTGTCATCATTGTTACGGAATTTACTTTTTCATCATATTGATCAACACCGGCAATAAGTGAAACTTCAGAAAGAAAATCGTCAAGTGCAGCATCCGGATTTGATTTGCTGTAATCTTGAACCGCAGAAACTAATTCTTGAATATTATCATACCTTGACATTGATTCTTGAGTGCCTTCTTCTTTATAAATTTTTAGAATGCCAAGTTCATCAACTAATGCTGCGGTTAATTCACCGATTGATAATTTATTCTTAAGATCAATATATTTATCAAGAAGAAGTTTGAACTGCTTAACATTTTTTTGAATCCTTTCTTTCACTTCAATGACTTCAAATACTCTAGACATAGTTGTGAATAACGAAATTTCCAATTTACGGGCAAAAGCAATCATTTTGGAAATTGATGTATTACCAATTCCCCTTTGCGGAAAATTCATTATACGTAATAAACTTTCTTCATCATTTTGATTTGATAGCATTCTTAAGTATGCTAATACATCTTTCACTTCTTTTCTTCTATAGAATTCCACACCGCCTACAATTTTATATGGAATTTTTTCTCTTCGAAATGCATCTTCAAGTGCACGTGATTGAGAATTTATTCTATAAAAGATTGCTATATCATTCAACGATAATTTACGAGCAGATATTTCTTTCTTAATTCTTTTTGCTATCTGGAATCCTTCGTCTTTTTCATCAGAAGCTTTTAATATTGTAAGCTCTTCACCGTCATTATTATTGGTCCAAAGTGTTTTTGGAATTTGCCCGACATTATTTTTAATAACTGAATCTGCAGCCATTAAGATCATCTTAGTTGAACGATAGTTCTGTTCTAAACGGAATATTTTTGATCCTTTAAAATCTTTTTTAAAGTTCAGCATATTTTTTATTTCAGCACCGCGCCAGCTATAAATACTCTGAGCATCATCTCCGACAACACAAACCTTATCTTTTAGAGGACTTAACATTTTTAAGAGTTCATACTGAGCTTTGTTTGTATCTTGATATTCATCAACCAAGATATATTTAAACATCTTTTTGTATTTGTTCAGAATTTTTTCGTCGTTCTCAAAAAGTTCAATCGGTTTTAAAAGCAGATCATCAAAATCCATTGCATTGTTTTCAAATAATCTTTTATTGTATTCAGTATAAATCTCGCCAACTTTTTTATCTGATGGAGTAGTTGCTAAATGTTTTAAATACTCTTCCGGTGTAACCATCTGATTTTTTAAGTAACTGATTTTATGCTGAACTCCATTAGGAGAGAGATTATCAATATTGATGTTAAGATTTGACATAATATTGCCAACAAGCGATTGCGAATCTTCACGGTCGTAAATCGAGAAATTAGATTTGTAATTAAGTTTATCAGATTCCACACGTAATATTCGAGCAAATATTGAGTGGAATGTTCCCATCCAAAGGTTTTCTGCCTTTTTACCAATTAGCCCTTTGATTCTTTCTTTCATTTCTTTAGCGGCTTTATTCGTAAATGTTAATGCAAGAATTTCGGCTGGATCTAATCCTTTGTCGATTAAAAAAGCGATTTTATGCATTAAAACACGTGTTTTACCGGATCCAGCACCGGCTACAATCATGTGTGGACCGGAATTGTATTCAACAGCTTGACGCTGTGCATCATTGAGTTGGTTTAGTATTTTCATATTCTTGGGATTTTTTTGGTCGGCAAATATACGAAAATTAGCGGTGGCTTTTCAATTTTATTTATTTCAAAATTTTAGGCGGGAATTAATTCTAGATTTGAAAATTAATTATATAAGCAGTTTTCCATTTTTCATTATCATTTTTTCATCAAAATAGACCGTTGGTTTTTTAACAACCCCGTCTAAATGAATAGGAACATTTACCAATCCGCCCATGGATTTGTTATCACCTAATGCAATATGTATCGTTCCCATAACTTTTTCATCTTCAAGTAATATACCGCTCAGTTTAGCTTTATAATTTGTTCCAATTCCAAATTCTGCGATATTTCTTGCAAGCTGATCATACTTATTTAAAGTAGTATCCAACTTTTTTGCTTGATTTCCACCGGATACATTTACAGCATATCCATCTTTAACTTCTATTCTAATTGGTTTTCCTTTTATAACACCGATGCTTGCCATTGAACCATCAACATAAAACACACCGTTGGTCTTACCTTCTAACGGTGCTATGTATGCTTCACCTGTTGGCAGATTTCCGCTTTCACCTTTTTTGTGGAATAAACCTTTACTCGGTAAAGCTTTTCTTCCGGAGATATCCATTGTAATATCGGTTCCGATGGAAGAAGTAACTCTAATAATATTAACATCGTTCATAATTCCTTGCAGTCTGATTGTAAGCGTAGCAATTTTATTATAATCAGCATTTAAACCGCGGATCATAATATCTTCGGTTATTCCGGGGAACGTTGCAATGCGGGCTCCAAGTGCTGATGCATTTCTGCGAGCATTTGTATGAGTTAGAGATTTTGCAGTTGGACATAAAACTACATCAAACAGTTTCATCATTTCTGCAATTTGCTCTGGAGGTTCCTGACCGTGCATTTCTCTTGATTTAAATTCAAGATAAACCGTTTCATGCCCAAGTTGTTTTGCATTTTGATAAAGTGATAAACCAATTTTTCTTTTGAACTCATCCGTTACAATAAGAACAGTTTCGTTTGGTTGTGTTCCCATGCAATCACGGATTGCTATTACTGATGCTTTGTCAAGTTTTGATAATTTCATTATTCGATTATTGTTAAAGTGGAAATCCTACATTTAGTTGTAGAGTAATACTTAAGTTCCCTTTTTCAATTGCTTTTTTAGAAGAAGAAGCTGGTGGGATTGTTGTTATTGTTGTTCCGGAATCGTAACTAAATTTATCTATTTGAATAAAATTAAAACCTGCAGTTCCTTCTACGCTGATATAATCCGGAACAAGATGTAAGACGAGTCCAGTACCAATAAAATATCCAATATTATTTTTATCAGGTTTGAATTTTATTTCACCTTGAGAAACACTGCTTAAAAATGTTTCTTGAGAAAATTCGGTATTGTAAAACGTTACGTTGGCTTCAGCAATTTTCCAATCAAGAATCCAGAACAAAGGTACGCCAAAATCAATTCCAACTCCCCAATGGTTCATAGTTAACTGATATTTTTCTCTCGTATCTATATTTTGTAATTGAGCAGAAATTTCATGTGATTCTTTTAGAAATTGATAATAACCTTTAGCAGAAATAAAGAATTTATCCCACTTTGCCCTAAAAAAATTTGCACCGACTCGATAGCCGGTTCCTTGTGTAAATTCTACTTTATCAGTAATTATAGTTTGGCTTTGGCTGATGTAATCATTTAAGCCAGGACTATCATAATTTTGTTTTGAGAATCCAGCATAGAATCCGCTTAGACCTAAACAACCGAAACCAAATGATTGAGCATTTACATTAACACCGGTAAGAGCAAAAACCGCAATAAATATTATTTTATTAAAAGATTTCATCGAATAACCATTCAATTCAAAACCAATTTAATAAAAATTATCTTGTTTTGGAGATTCCTTTTTCGAGTCCATGGCCATGCGCCCCTAACTCACTACGTCTAAGTAAAAACGCAAATAATAATCCAAAGAATCCAAGTGAAGAGAAAATCCACATTCCGGTTGTATATCCGCCGCTAAAATCATTTGCCCAGCCGACTAAAAAATTAAATCCGGCAAGACCAATATTTTGAATCATGGTCATCAGTCCGTAAGCAGTTCCGAGTTTTGCTTCATCTACAATTAATGCAACTGAAGGCCACATCACCGCCGGAATAAGTGAAAATGCAATCCCCATCATTGCCATTGGTACATAAAGTGAAATATGTGTATATGCCATTAATAAATAGACAGGAATTAAAATTAATGAACCGAACATCATCAGCAAAGATCGTTTTCCTATGTAATCTGCAAGAAGACCAAAAAGCGGAGTTAAAACCATTGCAGAAAGTGTCAGCATGCTTGAAAGAAATCCGCCCATCTCTCGTGTGGTACCGTGTGTCTCCATGAAAAATTTAACGGCAAAAGTTTGGAATGGAAATATCCCCGAGTAAAAAGTAACGCACAACATTACAACGAACCAATATGAAGTAGAGAAACTAAAAATCTCTTTAAAAATAATTTTGTCCTGCTTAGGAACAGGACGCAATGAAAAATTTTTCTCTGAGTATGCATCCATTCCCCAATAAATTATTACTGCCGCAATAGAAATTACACCTGCAACTACGGAGATTAAAAGAGGTGTCTGCCAATATTCATAAAGTGATTTAGCCCAAGTTGGAGAATTAAGTGCGGCGAATGAACCGAGCCGAGCAAGTGTAAGATTCAATCCGAATGCAAATGATAATTGTCTTCCTTTGAACCAACGACCGATAACAGTTGTAACTGCAACTATCATTGATTCAGCCCCGAGACCAAACACAAGACGTCCAATAGCCATCATTGTTATATCGCTGAAAGATGCTGTGATGATTGCACCAGTTAAACAAAGCAGTGTAAAAATAAAAGTAGAAATACGTGTGCCGATTTTATCTATTATTATTCCACCAATAAGAACCATAAAAACATTTGGTACGCTATAAATTCCTTGAAGTAATCCAATATTGGAATCAGAAAATTTTAATTGTTTTGCCAGAAGGTCTGCAAGCGGACTTATGCTATCATAAATGTAATAATTGCCGAACATTGCAAGACTTACAAAGAGTAGAATTCCCCACCGGAAGAAAACACTTGGTTCGGGTTTAATAGTGATTTGATTTTCCATGTAATCTCGAATTAGTCTTAATAATAATCTTGCTCTTACTTTTTCTTAATCGGAATTAGATTAAGAGCACGAGTAAGAGCAAGATTTAAGTAGATTATTTTGAAGGCACATTCTTTAAAACTGCTGTGAGAAGATTCCAGAATTTATTTACAGTGCTAATTAGAATTTTTTCATCCGGTGAGTGAACATCCATGAGTGTTGGACCGAACGAGATCATATCCATATCAGGATAACGTTCTTTAATTATTCCGCATTCAAGACCCGCATGAATTGCTTTAACTTCCGGATCACTTCCATACATCTGATGATACACATTCTTCATGGTAACAAGCACCGGTGAATGAATATCCGGTTTCCATCCCGGGTAACCATCACCCTGAATTACTTCTGCTTTTGTGAGTTTTAAAAATGCAGCAATTGAATTTGAGATATCATTTTTCTCAGATTCAACAGAACTTCGCTGACTCAGAGTAACTTCAACTGCTTTTCCTTTTGTTACTACAACGGCAAGATTTGTTGATGTCTCAACTAAACCCGGAATATCAGCGCTCATTTTTATTACACCGTTAGGAACTGCGTAAAGCGAATCAATCAAAATTTTCGCTGTGGTCTTATCCATTATTTTAGACTTTGATTTCGATTCTGCAGCGGTAACATTTAAGTTTGGTTCAACCGTAGCTAGTTCTGCTTGCACGATTTTATTATATCTTTCGATATAAGCGAAAGTCTCGGCAACAATTTTTTTAGCCACGCGAATAACAGCAAAAGTTTCTCTTGGAATTGCGTTGTGTTTACTTCCACCGCTAATATTTACAAGACGGATACCAAATGTGTAGTTCAATTCGTGAAGTAAACGTGTCATCAATTTAATTGCGTTACCGCGACCTGAGTTTATATCCAGTCCGCTGTGTCCACCTTTCAAACCTCCAATTTTAATTTCAAGGGCAATTGTATTTGCCGGAACATCATTCAAATTAAATTTGTATTTCACAGAAGTAGTTTGTCCGCCGGCGCAGCCAATATATAGTGCACCATCTTCTTCGGAATCTAAGTTCAGCAATATTTTTCCGTTTACAAATCCAGGTTTAAGCGCCTGAGCACCGAATAATCCGGTCTCTTCATCAAGTGTAAATAGTGCTTCGATAGGACCGTGTTCAAGATCTTTCGATTCCATAACCGCTAAAGCAGCAGCAACGCCAACTCCGTTATCACCACCAAGAGTTGTACCTTTTGCTTTTACCCAATCGCCATCAATGTACGGTTGAATCGGATCTTTGTCAAAATCATGTTTAACATCTGCATTCTTTTCAGCTACCATATCAAGATGACCTTGCATAACCACCGGAGTTAAATTTTCTTTTCCAGGTGTTGCAGATTTACGAATTACAACGTTGCCAAAATCATCAGTCGCATATTGTAAATTATTTTTCTTTGCGACAGAGATTACATATTGCGCAACTTTTTCTTCTTTACGAGAAGGACGTGGAATTTTGCATAGTTCTTCAAAATGATTCCATAATAAGTTCGGTTTTAACTGACCTAAAATTTCTCCCATAGTTAATCTCCTTTATTTATTTCTTGGAATGTAATTAGACGCTGTTCATAAAGTCCGGTTAAAAATCTTGTTAATCTTTCATTAACAGGTTCAATTTTATCACCAAACTTGTTCAGAAGTTGTTTTGCTATTTGATCTACTGTTTTTTCCCCGTCAAGTGATAACCAAACTGCTGAGCCGAGCTCATCTAATTTTAATTTGAATACATCTGATTTTAATTTGGGGACAATAAAACGTACAACAAATCTATTCTGAAATTTTGGAATTAGAACTGTAACTAAATTTTCTTCTGAAATTTCTTCTTTGTGCAATCTTAAAGGAGTGAGTTCCAAATAGTTCGCACCTTTTAATATTCTTCTTCTTTCGGAAAAACTTAACTGCATAGAGTTCCTTAAGGAAATTAAATGTCCCGATTATACTATCGGGACATTATAAAAGTTACATAGAAACTTGAGGAGGTGCAGGATCATCCGGCTTACCTGCATTCTTCACAGGAATTCTGATTAGCAGCCATGCGATCAATGCAAATACTAATAAGCTTACATAGAAACTTGGCACTTCAAAAATATGAAAGACCGGGATTTCAAAAAATGCCAACCCGGCAAACAGAAGACCTATTAACGCTTCCCCTGCAATTAGTCCGGCTGCTATCAATATTCCGTTATTTTCTACTCTTGATTTTTGTGCATCATTAAATTGTTTTTTCGCATTTACTTTTTCAACAACTCCTTTTATCAAACCACCAAGAAAAATCGCAAATGTTGTTCCTAAAGGAAGATACATACCAACACTTACCAACATTGGACTTTTGATGTTCATCATAATGAATCCGACACCCATTAACATTCCCGTAAATATTAAGATCCATTCCATATTTCCGGAAACAATTCCTTTAGAAAGAATTGCCATCAAACTAGCTTGAGGCGCAGGAAGATGTTCTCCGCCAAATCCTGTTCCGCCCATTTTTATATCACCTTCATGTAAAATAATTAACGGTATGAACATAACTGCTGCTGCAACAGCTACACCGATAAGATCACCAACTTGCATTTTCCAGGGAGTACCGCCAAGAATATGTCCGGCTTTAAGGTCTTGAAGCATTTCACCGGCAACAGCTGCAGCAACACATACAACCGCCGCAACTCCAAGAACAGCAGCCACACCTTGTACTCCTTTCATACCGAGTGCAACCATTAACAATGCTGCTATTACTAATGTTGAAAGTGTAAGTCCGCTTATCGGATTATTTGATGAGCCAATAATGCCAACAAGATAACCTGATACAGCCGCAAAGAAAAATCCGGCAACAATCATTACTACGGTTGCAACTAAAGCTGCTAAAATATTTTGTGCGAAATAATTATAAATAAAAAATGTAGCAACACCGGTTAAAAGAATTCCAATAACAATCCATTTAAATGAAATATCTTTTTCTATTCTATCAACAACATGCTCTCCTGCGGCAGCCTTTTTAACATCACCTATCGAGCGTGAAATTCCAGTTATTAAATTTTTTCTCATTCTCCATAATGTAAATGCAGCACCAACTAACATTCCACCAATGGCAATTGGTCTTACATAACTTTTCCAAACTTGAACAATAGTTGCAGTCCAATCAAAAATTTTTGGAACAACAGTTTCATGACCAAAAGCTGCTAACCATGCAGCTTCACCATTTGGTAGAATAGATCCAAATTTGAAATAAGTAATAAGCGGAGCTAATAAACCCCATGCAAGAACACCACCACTAAAGTTCAAGGCGGCTAAACGTGGACCAATAATATAACCCACTCCCATGTAGGCAGGACTTACATCAGGAGAACGGAATAATATATTTCCTTTACTTAGTGAGATCAGCCCATCGGCACTGGTAGCAAATAATCTAAATTGACCTAATGCTTGTATAGCGGCACCAAAACCCATTGCACCAAATAAAAATTTTGAACCGGTTCCGCCGTGACGACCAGCTTTATGTATTTCTGCAGCAGCAACAGATTCTGGAAAAGGAAGTTCAATATCCTCAACCATAACTCTTCGTAACAATGCAACAAACATAATTCCTAGTACACCGCCTGCCATCATTATTGCTGCAGACAGGACATAATTACCAGGAGTAAAGAACGGATTCCAAATTCCGGCTATAAAAAAAGCAGGTAATGTAAAAATTGCACCTGCAGCAATTGATTCCCCTATTGAACCAACAGTACGAGCAAAATTTTCCTCAAGTATGGTTCCTTTGAAAAGTTTAATGATTGCCATTCCAATCACAGCGGCAGGATAAGTAGCGGCAATTGTCATTCCGGCTTTTAATCCTAAGTATGCATTTGCAGCACCTAGAACAACCGCAAGAACAAGTCCAATAACAAGAGCACGCAATGTAAATTCTGCCATGTTTGTTTCTGATGAAACAAATGGAACATGTTTCTTTTGTTCCGCCATATTTTTCTCCTGTAAATGGTGATGTAGTTTATTTAGTGAAGATCATTTGAAAACTATTTCATAATGCGTTGGCTAATATAAATACGAATAAATAACCGAGCAACATCATTATTCAGTAATTGTGAATTGAGAATTGCAAATTGAGAATTACAATTATTCTCTATTTGTATTTTAAAAACTCATCCTTCTCATTCCAATGTGGCAAATGGCAAAATCATATTTTACTGGATCGCAAGGATCAAACTTTCTTAATTTTTCGGTTATTTCTTCAGCCATTTTCCATGATACTGCTTTTTGCTTTGTAAGTTTAAGTTTTGTACAAATCTTTGCTACATGTGTATCTACAGGGATTACAAGTTTAGACGGAGGAATTTCAGTCCATAATCCAAGATCAAGTTCATCTTTACGAATCATCCATCTAAGGAATAAATTCATTCTTTTACATGCGCTTCCTTTATAAGGATCAGGAAACATAAATTTAATCCCATGTGTTACTCTTCCCTTCTTAGAAATAATCTCCAAAAAGTGATGTGAGAAAAATGATATTGCATTCTTGAGATTTAAATCTTTTTCGAAGTAGTAAAGGAGAAAGAAATATCTTGATGAACCGTAATTGCTGTAAATATAATTCAAAGCAAAAAATAAATTTGCAATGTCTTCGCTTGTATAGAAACGGTGCTTAATTGAACGAAATAATTTCATCCCACTTTCGAAAGAATAATCCGCGACAAACTTATACGGTTGATTATCCATCAGTCCATGAATTTTTTCTAGAGAGTTGATAATTTGTTTTACATTTCCATACGCAAAGACAGAAGAGATGAATGCGGAGATTTCTGCATCGTAAAAATTTTTATACCTGCGCGGGAATTCTAATGGATCAGGAGAGATTTTACTGCTATCAAAATATTTATAATGATGATCTAACTTTTTCTTGAGCAGAATTTCTTTTTGTGATAAAGACAAAATGTTATCTTATTTTCTTATTTGTTCTAAACGAAATTGTCAGTCCGTAGATTAATCTATGGACTGATATAAATGCATGAATATTTTTTTCTAAAAAACCGATTCATCGGTTTTAAGAAATTTTTATTTCATTCTTACCAACGCAATCATTTCTTTTATTGCTTGCTCAACACCAACAAAAACTGCGCGGGCAAGAACAGCATGACCAATACTAACTTCATCAATTTCTGATATTGCGACAAACTCTTTCATGTTATTGTAATTCAATCCGTGTCCGGCATTAACACCAAGACCAAGTTTCTTTGCATGTTTTGCCGCAATACGCACACGTTCTAGTTCATCAAAAATATCTTCCTCTCCAATAGCGTTCGCATAATGCCCGGTATGGATTTCAATAAAGTCGGCATTAATTTCTGCCGCCGCATCAATTTGATTAATATCAGGTTCAATAAAAAGAGAAACAGAGATTTCTGCATCATGTAATCTCTGAATTGTTGTGCGGATATTTTTTATATCATCAAGAACACTTATTCCGCCTTCAGTTGTTAATTCTTGTCTTCGTTCAGGAACAAGAGTCGCAAGTTCGGGTTGAACATCACACGCAATTTTAATTATCTCATCCACTGCTGCCATTTCAAGATCAAGTTTTGTAGTGATAAGTTCGCGAAGCAATCGTACATCGCGTTCGTTGATGTGTCTTCTATCTTCACGGAGATGAACAACAATTCCATCCACACCATACTGTTCTGCAATTAGAGCAAATGTTACAGGATCGGGTTGTGTTTCTCCACGTGCATTTCGCAATGTTGCAATGTGATCAACGTTTAAACAGAATCTCATTTAATTACCTTTCACTTTTTTACAAATCTAATAAATAAAGAAATCAGATATAAGAAATAAGGAATCAGAAATAAGAAGTAAGAATTAATCGCTACATAATTCTGACTACTGATTTCTTATTTCAGACTTCTGTTTCTCACAAATCAAATTTAATTCCTTGTGCCAGCGGAAGTTTAGTACCAAAATTGATTGTGTTAGTTTGACGACGCATATATTGTTTCCATGCATCTGAGCCGGACTCACGTCCACCTCCGGTTTCTTTTTCACCACCAAATGCACCGCCGATCTCTGCACCTGATGTTCCGATATTCACGTTCGCGATTCCGCAATCACTTCCCCAATGAGATAAAAATGTTTCGGCTTCTCTCATATCTGTTGTAAAGATCGAAGAAGATAATCCTTGTACAACTCCGTTCTGAATTTCAATTGCGTTTTGAACATCACCTTTGTATTTGATTAAATATAAGATTGGCGCAAATGTTTCTTCTTGAACAATCTTAAAATTATTTTCAGCTTCAACAATTGCGGGTTTAACATAACAACCAGATTCATATCCGTTCTCACTCAAAACTTCTCCGCCAAAAATTATTTTCCCGCCTTCCTTTTCAACTTGTTTTAGCGCATACTTAAATTCTTCAACGGCTCCTTTATCAATTAAAGGTCCAACATGATTTTTTTCATCAAGCGGATTACCAATTTTTAAACTTTTATATGCATTAACCAAAACATCTTTTACTTTTTCATAAATCTCTTCGTGAACTATCAATCGTCTCGTTGATGTACATCGCTGCCCGGCAGTTCCAACGGCACCAAAAACTACAGCCGGAACAGCAATTTTGAGATCGGCATTTTTTGTCATGATGATTGCATTGTTCCCGCCAAGTTCAAGAATTGCTTTGCCGAATCTTTTCCCAATTACTTCCGATGCATGTTTACCAACATTTGTTGATCCAGTTAATGAAATGAGAGGAACTCTTTTATCATTTAAAAACTTTTCTCCAATTGTAGAACCTTTACCAATAATAAGAGAAAATAATCCTTCCGGTAAATTATTTTCTTTAATAACATCTGATAAAATATTTTGTACAGCAATTGCACAAAGCGGAGTTTTCGAAGACGGTTTCCAAAGATTAGAATCACCACACACTGTTGCAAGTGCGGAATTCCAAGCCCACACTGCAACCGGAAAATTGAATGCAGTAATTATTCCAACAACTCCAAGCGGATGGTATTGATCGTACATTCTATGATTCTCGCGTTCACTCATCATTGTGTTCCCATAAAGTTGGCGCGAGAGCCCTACAGCAAAATCACAAATGTCAATCATCTCTTGAACTTCGCCTAATCCTTCCTGCAATGATTTTCCCATTTCGTAAGAAACAAGCGTACCAAGCGGTTGTTTATATTCTCTAAGTTTCAAACCGATCTGACGAACAACTTCTCCGCGTTTTGGTGCTGGAACAGTTCTCCAATATTTAAATGCTTCGTGTGCTTTCACTACGATATTATCATAATCTTTTTCTGAAGCTAGAAAAACTTTAGCGATCGGTTTATTGTCTGTTGGAGAAATAACATTAATCACACCTTGATCTTTTGTATGAAACCAATTTAACCCGGTTGAAGCTCCAAAATTTTCTTCTTTAATACCTAATACTTTTAAGAAATCCATGATTACCTCTTTATTTCAAATTAATATTTCGAAACAATTACAAGTGAGCCTACATTGCAGAATTTTTCTTATGCAAGTTAATCAGAATGGATTTCTATTAGCAACTTTGGATGGAGAACAAAACTTAAATACAAATATTATTATGATGTGAATATTTACATCGGTTGGATAGAACCAACGGAAGATTTAATGGAAAGTTGGGCATTCTCTAAAAAATCTTTAGGAATTGTATAATCAAATTGGATCATATCGCCTGAGGGATTTTCAAAGACAATTTTGAAAGAAATGAGATTTTCTTTCCGGAATTTTAATTGTGTAAAATAAATTTTTGAGTGAACAAAATTTCCAATAGTGAGATCATTTTTTTTATACTTCGTGTTAAGAAGACCTTTGTAATAATTCAACCGTGCGTTTTTCGATATAGTAGTATCGCTCGTTTCTACTTTGCCAACACTTAATAATCCGCCAGTTGTATTATCGAAGAAAACATAAATTGGCTGATAGAAAAAATTATCATTTGGGTTTGTAGAAGAACCTCGTGATTCAACTTTTCTGGAAATGGAAGATTGTTTAAGTTCCCAGCCGTTCGGAGGGAAAAATTTTATTCCAAGACTTTGATCAACTACTTCAATTCCAAGCTTTGATTTATCAAAAGCGATAAAATCGCTCAAATCTGTTTCGTCGTTTTTTCCCTTTCCGCATGAGATCAGAAATAAAGACGATGAAACAAAAAGTAAGACAAGATGGAAATAATAATTCTTTTTACCGAAACTGCTTTTCATATACTTTCCATTTTTTACAAGATTATCAGTAAAATTGAAAATACGATCAAATATAAGTATCTTTAAGGAGAAAATTGAAAAAGCTATGCATAAGTATAAAATTTTTTTCAGAATAACAGGCAGAAAAAACCTTCGTAACTACATTGCTTCCCGTTTTGAGCAAGTATTTTAATTTATATCCACCTTTTCTTTTTCACTCAACTATTTCATTCACACTTTATTTTGAGGTGGAATATGATGGATACATCAATCAATATAATGGAAACAGAAAAAATAAATTCTAAAATTACAGCACAAAATGTGCATGATGTTCTTCGGAAGAAAATGCTCGTTGACGGTTTTAATTTTGTACTCGATCTTGAAAGAAGTCACGGATTAACAATAGTTGATAAAAAAACCGGAGATGAATATTTAGATTTCTTTTCTTTCTTTGCATCGTCACCTGTAGGATTAAATCACCAGAAGATAAACACGCCTGAATTCCGCGAAAAACTTGCTGATGCTGCTATGAATAAAACATCTAATTCAGATATTTATACAGTAGAAATGGCAAAGTTTGTTGATACATTTTCACGAATAGCCGTACCGGATTACTTCAAACATTTATTCTTTGTAGATGGTGGCACCTTAGCAGTTGAAAACGGCTTAAAGGTTGCTTTTGATTGGAAAGTAAAAAAGAATTTTATCCGCGGATATAAAGAGGAACGCGGGACACAAGTTATCCATTTCCGTGAAGCGTTCCATGGTCGTTCCGGATACACAATGTCGTTGACAAATACTGATCCGGCCAAAATTGCACTATATCCAAAATTTAATTGGCCACGAATTACAAATCCAAAAATTACTTTTCCACTGAGTGAGAACATAAATCAGATTATTAATTTAGAAAATCAAGCAATAGACGAAATACATACAGCAATAAAATATAATCGTGATGATATAGCTATTATTATAATAGAACCGATACAAGGTGAAGGTGGTGATAATTTTTTCAGAAAAGAATTTTTTATGAAGCTTCGCCAGATAGCAGATGAAAATGAAATTCTATTGATGTTTGATGAAGTTCAAACCGGACTTGGAATGACCGGTAAGTTGTGGGCATTTGAACATTTTGTTGAGCCAGATATAATTTCTTTCGGTAAAAAAGTACAAGTCTGCGGTATTATGGTGAATGATCGGATAGACGATATCTCCGAAAACGTATTCAAGAAATCGAGCCGCATTAATTCCACATGGGGCGGAAATTTGACGGATATGGTTCGATCAGAAAAAAATCTCCAAATTATTGAAGAAGAAAATTTGGTCGAGAATGCTCGTATCATAGGGAATTATTTGCTGGATAGTCTTATTGATCTACAAAATGAATTCCCAGAATATGTTTCTCAAGCTCGCGGTTTAGGATTGATGTGCTCGTTTAATTTACCATCTAAAGAAATTAGGAATAAATTTTTAGCTGAACTTTATGAAAATAAGATGATTATGCTCGGCTGTGGAGCTCATTCTGTACGGTTCCGTCCTTCTCTCATCGTAACCAAAGAAAATATTGATGACGGAATCTTAAGAATTAAAAACGTATTGCATAATCTGCATAAATCTTAAAATTGAATTCTTCAAAGAAAAACTCCGATTGTTATTGGGGTTTTTTTATTTTTGTAAAAAAGAGTTATAGATGGATAACGGAAAATTATATGTTGTAGCTACACCAATCGGCAACCTTGGTGATATTACATTCCGAGCAGTTGAAACATTGAAATCTGTAAATTTTATAATTTGTGAAGATACACGCGTAACAAAAATTCTGTTAGATCATTACCAAATCAATAAACCGCTGCTTGTTGTAAATGCCCATAACGAATCAAAAAGTATAGAGAAAATTTTGACAAAGATAATCTCCGGAGAATCTTGTGCGCTAGTTTCAGATGCCGGCACACCATGTATATCAGACCCGGGGGTTCGTCTAATAAATAAAGTATTATCGGAAAACATTGAAGTTATTGGAATCCCAGGTGCGAGTGCTGCAATTTTAGCGTTAAGTATTTGCGGACTTCCAACTGATTCTTTTGTATTCGAAGGATTTCTTCCTCAGAAAAAAGGAAGACAGAAGAAACTAAAACAACTTTCAGAAGAAGAAAGGACAATTGTCTTGTATGAATCAACATATAGAATTAAAAAACTGCTGGAAGAATTAAACTTAAGTATGCCGGATCGTTTAATAGTAGTTGTTCGAGAATTAACAAAAAAATTTGAGGAAACTTGGCGAGGGACAGCTTCTCAACTTTTGCAGAATTTTGAGAAAAGAATAACAAAAGGTGAATTTGTTATTTTGTTAGCACCTCTGAACTGGAAAGAAATTTAGTCTATTCAGAGTCGTACTGAATTATTGAGCGTACATCATAATTTTTTAATTTTTCCCTACCACTTAAGAAATTGAGTTCAATCAGAAACGAAATCTGTACAACTTCCCCGCCTAATCTTTCCACTAATTTACACGCCGCTTCCATTGTTCCTCCTGTTGCTAGAAGATCATCATGGAGCAAGACTTTGTCATCTTTTTGAATTGCATCTTTGTGAATCTCAATTTTATCAGTTCCATATTCAAGTGAGTAACTTTCTGAGATACATGCGGCAGGTAATTTCCCGGGTTTTCGAATGGGCACAAATCCCGCTCCGAGCTTTTGAGCAACAATTCCACCTAATATAAAGCCACGCGATTCTATTCCAGCTACCTTTGTTATGTGTTTATTATGAAGGAAGTTAAGCAATTCTTCTACTACCTGATTAAGACCTATTGGATTTTTAAGAAGTGTAGTTATGTCCTTAAAAATTATTCCTTGTTTCGGAAAATTAGGTACATCGCGTATTAAACTTCTAAGTTCCATTTTAACCTCAACGATTAACTAATATTTTCAATTTGTTCATGGTATTTGAGTTTATTAAGATATCCTAAAAGAATTTCTTCTATGGGAGCATATTCAGTTTGCTTGTAAAGTTCTTGCCTTATTTCTTTAGAATTGTTAAGACCTTTCAAATAACCGGTATAATATTTCCTAAAAGGAATTATAGCAGTTTTCGTTTCTTTCATTTCTAATGAATATCTAAGATGGCGCAATGCAGTATTAATTCTTTCTTCAACAGAAACAAAATTAATATTTTCCCCACTTAACAATTCTTTTGCCTCTCTAAATATCCAAGGATGTTCTATCGCTCCTCTGGCTATCATCACAGCATCAGAATTTGTTACCTCAAAAGCTCTTTTGACATCTTCTGCAGTATAAACTCCGCCGTTTAAAGCCACTGGAATTTTTACAACTTCTTTAATCCTAGTAATCCAACTCCAATCCGGTTCTCCAGTATGTCCTTGAGTTTTAGTTCTGCAATGAATTGTTAAAGCAGCAGCTCCTGCATCTTCAATCCTTTTAGCTACTTCCAATATATTAATTGAATCCGCATCCCAACCAATTCTAGTTTTAACTGTTACCGGTATTTGTACTGCTTTCACTATTGACTCTACCATTGTTTGCATATAACAAGGGTCCTTAAGGAGCCCGGCACCAGCTCCCCTGTTTGCAATCTTTTTTACCCAGCAACCTGCATTAATATCAATTATATCAGGATTTTTCGATTCAGCAATTTTTGCAGCTTCAATCATTGGATCAAGATTTCCACCATAGATTTGAATTCCAACCGGATGTTCATCTTCTGTAATTTCAAGTTTTCTTTCTGTTTTTTTATTTGACCGAATTAATCCGTCTGAATTGACAAACTCTGTGTAGACTATATCAGCACCTAATTCTTTACAAAGTCTTCTGAATGCAATATCTGTTACATCTTCCATCGGAGCTAGAAGAAGTGCTTTTTCAATATTTATTTTTCCTACTTTAAACATTTTCTACAACTTTCATTTTATAAGACTTCAACATGAAAAAAGAAATAATAAATGTTATTAACGTAAAAAATGCACCAGTAATAAATGGAAATTGGTAACCTAAAACATCATAAGAAAATCCACCCCACAGCGGACCAAGTACTCGTGCCAATGCGGATATTGATTGGCTGAATCCTAATACAGCACCCTGCTGAATTTCAGGAGAGTATTTTGAAATCATACTAGGAATAATCGGTTGAAGAATTCCTGTACCAACAGCCATAATTGAAATTACTATTGCAACACCAGAGAAATTACCACCGTACGGAAGAAAACCTAATCCAATAATCATGAAAAAAATGCCGATAAGTACAATTGTTTTGTCTTTTAATTTTTGAGAAATCAATCGGATAAGTCCGGCTTGAACAATAGCACCAACTAATCCCACAATACCAAAAAGCATTCCGTTTTGCTGATCTGTAAAATGATAGAATTTGTAACCTAGTATGGCAAAAGTTCCAAAAACATTTGCTATCGAAAAGATGATTAGAAATAAAAGAATAATTAAAAAACTAATTGAAGGATTTGTTAATACTTGTTTGGCAAATGTAAAATCAAAAATTTTAATTTTAATTTTTTCATCATTCTTTTTTTCTTTTAACGACTCGGGCAATCTAAAAAACGCAAACGAGAAAGCACTTAGAGTGAAAAATGCACTCCCTAATCCTGCAACGTGATAACCGTATTTTGCAAGATATGCACCAATAACAGGTCCAAAAACAAAACCTAATCCGAATGCAGCGCCAATAATTCCCATTCCTTTTGCACGTTCTTCTTTTGTTGTAATATCTGCAATATAAGCCTGGGCAACGCCAATGTTACTTCCGCCAAGGCCGGCTAACATTCTTGAAAAGAAAAGGAGTAAAAAGGAATTTGAAAATGCAAAAATTAAATATGAAATAGCAGTCATCAACTGTGTTACTAATATTACCGGGCGTCTTCCAATCTTATCAGATAGTTTACCCATAATCGGATTGAAGATGAATTGCATCAGAGAATAAGCAGCAACTACTGATCCGATTCCAAAATTTGATATTCCAAGTTCTTTACTTGCAAAAGTTGGCAGAATTGGAATCAGAATACCAAATCCCATCAGATCAATAAAAATTGTTAAGAAGATTATGCCGAGCGTTGCTTTATTTTTATTAGCCATTAATTTTCATTTAGAATTTGTTACAAAGATAAAAAGAAATTGTGACTTAATTATACGAACAACTCATTCTACTTTTTTGTTCATATACTTAATGGAATTATTTTGAACTTCTTCCAAGATTTTGCGGGTATCTTTTTCAGATTGTAAAAGTTTTACTCTATCACTCTCAGTTAAATAATTCGGTAGAGAATTAATTGTAGTTGAATCAACCGGAAGAATTACAAATTGATTTTTATTTTCTTTTTTCCCTTTGAAAACCCAAGTAGTGATAATTGTCTCATTTGTAAGTTTAATGTCTTGAGTCAAAATATTTTTTGTTATTGTAATATTAAGGATTACTCCGGCATCAGAATATCGCCATCTTTGATTTGAAATAAAATTACCAAGAGAATAGGCAATCAGACCTTTGCCAATTTTATTTTTGATTGAACTGAAATATTCTACCGGCTGAATTACATGAGGATGACTGCCGATAATTAAATCCGCACCATAATCAATCGCTCGTTTTACAATTTCTTTTTGAAACGAATTTGGTTTGCACTGATACTCATCTCCAAAATGAAAGTAAACAAGAATTACATCTGCATTTTTATTACGAGCATTTAGAATATCTTGTTTCATTAAAGTTGTATCAATTACATTAACTAAATATTTTTCATTCTTAGCGATGTAATTCCCGTTCAATCCGTAAGTATAAGAAAGAATTGCGATCTTGATTCCTTTAATGCCAAATACTCGAATTGAATCCCGGTCTTGTTGTGAATGATAAGATCCGATTGATTCCATCCCATTATTTTTAATCATATCCATGGTTCTTAAAGCACCTTTCTTTCCTCGATCTAATGAGTGATTATTTGCTGTCAACAAAATATCAAACCCCGCATCTTTCAAAGCTTCAAGATATTCATTAGGCGAGTTGAAAAGCGGATAACCACTATATCTACTTTCCTTACCTGAAATAGTAGTTTCAAGATTTCCAATTGTTAGATCTGCTTTGGTTAAATATTTTTTTATTTCACGAAAGGCGGGTTTGAAATCAAAACTATCTTGTGATACTTGCGCAAATTTAAATTGCGGTGAATGGCACATTAAATCACCAACAAAAGAAATTGTAACGGAAGTTGTAGAATCTTGATCAACTGATTTTCCATCAAGTTGATTCAAAAATAAATGCGATGAAAAAATAACCGAATAAAAAAGTATAAATAAATTCTTCATATTAATATTGAAAGAATAATTCCGCGTTTGATAAATAGGTATATAAATAAAGGTTGGGCTATTTCTAACCCAACCTAAAACAAATCGAAAACTTAAAAATCAGCTTCCGCCTTTTGCAGCTTTGCGTTGTGCTTTTACTTCTTGCACATCATTACGCAAGTCTTGAGCAAACTTCTTTAGTTCGCTAAGACCTTTTCTTAAACGAGTACCGGCGGCTGACTGTCCTTTTTCGTAGAACTTTGCTACGTCAGGTTCCAGACCTTTTAAGAAGTCGATAAGTTTTAAATATTTTTCGTTCATGATACCTCCTGCTTTTAGTGAATGAATAATTTATAGAATAGTGTTCTCGAGAATTATTTCTGCAACATCTTTGACAATTACTGAATCTGATTTTTCAAATGATTTGATACCGTCCGTTAACATTGTCATACAAAACGGACAGGCTGAAGCGACTGTGTCTGCTTTAGTACTTATCGCTTCTTCTGCTCTATTATTATTTATTCTTGTACCCTCCTTTTCTTCAAGAAACATTCTTCCGCCGCCTGCACCGCAGCAAAAACCTTTTTCACGATTTCTTTCCATCTCAATCAGCTCGGTTCCATTTATCATTTTCAAAGGATCGCGTGGTGAATCATAAATATTATTATATCTGCCGAGATAACAAGAATCGTGATAAGTGATTTTAGATTTAACTTCTTCATTTTTCAGTTTGATCTTTCCTTCTTCGAGAATTTTCCGGATCAATTCTGTATGATGAACAACTTCAAAATTTCCACCGAATTGCGGATACTCATTCTTCAGAGAATTATAACAGTGAGGACAACCAGTAACGATTTTTTTCACTCCATAGTTATTAAGAGTTTCTACATTTTCATGCATCATCATTTGAGCAAGATATTCATTACCAAGTCTTCGGGCAGTATCGCCATTACATTTTTCTTCAACGCCTAAAATTCTGAAATCAATATTTGCTTTCTGCATTAGTTGAGCAATAGATTTTGTAACCTTCTGATATCTGGCATCGAAAGAACCTGCACATCCAACCCAAAATAAATATTCTGTGTTTGGATCTTCAGCCATTGTTTTAATATTCATCCCCTCAGCCCAATTTGCTCTATCCTGTGCATTGAAAGCCCAAGGAGTAAAATTTGTTTCTATGTTTTTGAAAACAACATTTAGTTCCGGAGGAAAATTTGATTCACCAAGAACTAAATTCCTTCTCATATCAACAATAGAATCAACATGTTCGATCGTGACCGGACATTCATAAACACAAGCCATACAAGTAGTACATGCCCAAAGTTCTTCATCAGATATGTAATTGTGAACTAAAGTTTTTTGAATTAACTCGTTTTCTTCGCCAACTTTTGCTATAAGTAACGGTGCTTTTTCCTCTGTACGATGACGGATACTAACAATAATTTCCCGTGGCGATAATTTCTTTCCTGTAGCAGCGGCAGGACATGATGCGGTACATCTTCCGCATTCGGTACAAGAGAACCCATCCAGCACTTGCTTCCATGAAAGATGTTCAAAATCTGCAACTCCATATTGCGCAACATTTTCATCTTCTAGATTTAATTTTTTAAGCGCGTTTTTATTCGTGCCAATCTTAGAGAAATAAACATTTGGTATAGAAGTAAATACATGAAAATGTTTTGAGTATGGTAAGAAATTCGTGAAGCCAAAGATTATTAGAATGTGTGTCCACCAAAAAACTTCATACAAATCTTTTGAAGATTCACTTACACCGTTAAAAAATAATCCGGCTAACTGTGATGAGATCGGTCTAACTTCAAAATCAGTAAGTACAAAATTTGAATTAACTATATGTGTAATGTTCTGACCGAACATTGACACAACAACACCAAGAATAAGAAATAAAATAATTGCCGCATCAAGTTTATGTCCTTTAACATCGAGTCGCGGTACCTTTTGGATAAATCTTCTGAAAAGCGCCCATAGCACAGAAACAATTACCAACAAACCAAAAATATCTTGCACAACTGTTATAACAGAAAAAATTGGTCCTAGAAAATGAAGTGAGAATGCAGGATAGAAACCTTGAATGATTGATTCAACCACAGCAAATAGAAAAAGTATGAATCCCCAAAAGATCAAAAAGTGGATTATGCCTGCTGTCGGATCTTGCAAAAGTTTTGACTGACCGAATGCAATCTTCAAAACATTTTTTATTCTTTCGTTAGGATTATTGAAACGGTTTTCCTGCTGACCAAGTTTAATGTAAGAAAGAATTCTTTTCAGATTATAGAAAAGAAATCCAAATGCTAGAAGAAATATTATAGAAAAAATTATCTGTTTCATTCGGTCGTATGCAACACTTATGGAAGTTTAGGATATTTTTTTGAAACAGCTTTATAAATACTAAATGCAGCTACAGTTTTTATAATATCCCAAACTGAAAAGATAATTGCACCGCTGAATAACGCTTTATAGAAATCCCCGCCCATAAATACAGAAAGATACAATGCCCCGGCAAGAAAAATTAAAAGTTGTCCGGCAATAAATGAAAGTATTATTAAAATTGAATTATTTTTCCCTTCAAGAATATATCCGACTAAAAATGCTGCGAATGGAAACGTGAGTAGATATCCACCAGTTGGTCCAAATAATTTTGCAATACCAAAAGTGAAACTAGCAAATACCGGCACTCCCATTACACCAACAGCTAAATATAATATTTGACTATATGCACCATTACGCGAACCAAGAAACGCACCGGAAAGTAAAACCAGCATTGTCTGAAGTGTAAAAGGAACAGGTTGAGTTGGAACCGCTACCTGTGCTGATAATGCTGTTAGAACTGAAAATGTTATTATCCAAAATAATTCAGAGCTTCTCACATTAATAAGTGTTGTTAACAGTGAGTTATTTTTTACTTTTTCTTTCGAAGCCATAAATTCCTCTAATTAAGATGATTTACAAAAAAATTAGTTGTTTTATCTAAAAGTTTGTCAAACTTCTCAGATGTACCGTTAAACGGATGAACAATATCAAATGTGTGACCGGTACTAAATAGTTTATAAAATTCTGTTCTCGATTTATCAGACCATTTATAAAGTTGCTCTGCTTCTACGATTGGAACTGCAAGATCCTGTTCGCCATGAGCAATGAGTAATGGTATATTTAGATTTTTTAATGCGTTTTCAATATTTAAAGAACTATTTGAGTTATTCTCAATATCATTAAGTAACTTGATATCTAATCTCATCATTTGATTAGTGCGTGTATTCAAAATTTCAAAAAAACCTTTTTTCCGCCATTCTTGATTTTGCCTTTTTGAATAGCGATCTAACCTCGATATAGCAGCCCAAGTAACAATTGAATCAATATCATTTCGTTTTGATGCTGTTAAAAGAACTATTGCCCCTCCACGGCTATGACCAATCAACCCTAATGGAGTGTTTCCTTTTACTTCAAAAAAATCATTTCTGAAAGCAGAAATGATTTCATTTAACTCTTTAATCTCACGAGAGAATGTGTTTTTAGCAAATTTCTCAAGCTCTGTAAATTCTGTTTTATTTTCACCTACTCCATTATGCGAAAAATTAAAAGTAATTACAAAAAATCCTTTATTTGCTAAATATTCGCCTAAGTAAGGACCAAATCCCCAATCCTTAAATCCTTTGAATCCGTGAACAAAGACAAGAGTTTTACCGAAGAAAAGACTTTTATCTAAATAAGTTGTTATTCTAAGTTTTTCTCGGTCAGAAGCAGAAAAAATGTAGTCTTTATTCATACAGTGTCAAATATGAGGTTTTGAGGCGGTAAAGTCAAGAATTCATTCACGCGAGTGTTATAACCAAAAACAATAGTATTGAATAACTTATTTGTTTATTTATTTGATTTGAGAGATTGGTTCGATGTATTAAATTTTCTTTTAACTCCCATTTCCCTATTTTTCAATTGTCACTCAAAAAACTTCCTTAATTAAATGGCAAAAATCTTAGTTATACCTTCGATTGATATACAAGACGGCAAAACAGTTCGGGTCGTACAAGGTATTCCGGATTTAGGTTGCATAGAATACGCAAATGATCCGGTTGATATGGCTATGATTTGGCGGGCAGAGAATGCAAAATGTATTCATGTAGTAGATTTTAATGCGGCACATGAACATACACATACAAATTTTGAAATTATCAGAAAGATTTGCGAATCCGTTGTTATCCCGATTGAACTTGGCGGCGGAATTAGAACTTTTGATGATGCAAAAGAAGCATTTGATTTAGGAGTTGCACGGGTTGTTATTGGATCAATGGCATTTGAGAATCCAAGAGAGTTCATAAAAATATTAGATGAATTTACTCCGAATAAAGTTGTTGCTGCTATTGATGTTATTAATGACGAAGTCATTACCAGAGGAAGACAACAAAGAACTCACTTACGCGCAATTCAATATGCAAAATTCTTAAATTCTTGCGGTGCAAAAAGAATTGTTGTAACTGATGTTTCTACTAACGGTATGATGACGGGACCAAACATTGAGTTATCAAAACAAATTGCCGAAGCTGCTGAAACAAAAGTAACTCACTCAGGAGGTATTGGCAGTTTTGAAGATTTGATTAAATTACAGCATACTGCTTCTGAATATGTTGATTCTGTTATAATTGGACGGGCGCTTTATGAAAATAAATTTCCGTGTCAAAAAATTTGGCGCGTTGCCGAAGCCGGAATTTTTAATTAAGAGGTGATTATGGAAAACAATTATCAAGGGATGACAAAAAGCAGTTTTTGGGCAAACCTTTTTAAGACCCCGACTGAAAAAAGTGAATTAGAAGAAGTATTACTTTCCATGCCTCCCTTTAAAAATCTAAATAATAAAAAAATTAAACTATTGATGAAGGTAATTCATAATAGAATTTATGCAGCAAACGAGTATGTTTTTTTTCAAGACGATCCCGGAATTGGATTATATATTATTATTAGCGGAGAAATTTTAATAACACAAGCTACTATCGGCGAAAGATTTGATCTTGCAATGTTAACACGCGGCGATTTTTTTGGTGAACTTGCCTTACTTGATGAAGAAAAAAGATCTGCATCGGCAATTGCATTGAAAGATTCTCAATTAGCTGTAATATTTAAACCCGATCTTGATGAGTTCGTTGAAACTCATTCTAAAGAAGGGATACAAATATTAAGAGGTATATCGCAAATTATTGCAACAAGATTACGAAATTTGAATCAAGATTATTTTACTCTTTACAATAAAACACTTTCAAAGTAAGGAGAAAGCCATGGAACAGATAAAAAAAATCTTAGTGCCAATTGATTTTTCAGACTATTCAAAGAATGCACTTAAGTATGCAGCCCAGTTTGCAAAACAGTTCAACGCAAAGATCTATTTGATCTATGTTGTAGAGCCAATGATCTACCCAGCGGATTTCAGTATGGGTCAAGTTGCAATTCCATCAACCGATATTGATCTTCATTCACGTGCAGAAGAGGAATTAAAAAAACTTTCTAAAGATATTATCAACGGTAATTTAAAAGTAGAAATTTTAATCAAAACCGGAAAACCATTCGTTGAGATTATCGAGACAGCTTCTGCTAATGATATTGATCTGATTATAATTGCTACTCACGGACACACTGGTGTTGAGCATTTATTATTTGGCAGTACTGCAGAAAAAGTAGTTCGCAAAGCTCCTTGTCCGGTATTAACTTTAAGGGAACCTGTAAAGGGATTTCAGTATAATTCGAAGATGTAGAATTCTTAGATGAATTTTGACAAAAAAAACCCAACATCTTAAAGAAGTTGGGTTTTTACTTTGCTGATGATAAATTATTTTTTCGGAGGCATCTGATCGAGTTGTTTTGCAAGTTCTCCCGCCATATGTCCGATTTGTGTGTTTGGGTATTTCTTCGCTAAATCAAGCCAAATACTTTTTGCTTTTTGAAAATCTCCTTTTGCTTGAGCTAAACCACCAAGATTATAATTAGCAATCATATTGGTTTTATCAATACCTAAAACTTTATTATTGTACTCTTCCGCCTTTTTTAAGTCCCCTTTATTGAAATAAAGAAAAGTAAGTTCCAAGAGAAGATCTGTTCTTTTTGGTCCAACTTTTAAAATATTTTCATAAAGTTTGATCGCTTCATCAGGATCGTGAGCTTGAACCATTTCCGCATATTCACGGACTTTTAAAGTATCATTGGGATTTTTTTCAACTGCAGCTTTAAGTGTGTTCATTTTTTCGACAGCTTCTTTCATCACATTAGATTTTGATGGCATATCGCCGTTGCCCTGCTCTGTCATCCCTTTATGAACACCGTCGCTGGGTATTTGTGCATTAGGATTTAATTCTCTTGCCGTATTAGAATTTTTTGCTGCATTCGAAAAGAAAAGAACAGCCGCAATAAAAATCACAAATACACCTAAATAAATGTAAATCGGTTTAATCTTCATAAATTCCTCTTAAGTTGAGACTAATTTGAGTAACTAATTGTTGAATCAGTGGTTGCAAAAATAACTTTTTTTAATCAGCAAAAAAATCTTTATTTTGTTATAGGACAATACGAAGTAGAATGAACAAAATTTATAAAGAAATAACGAAAAAGTTTGCTTTTTTTATTCTATGTCTGCAATTGATTTTTACATTAAGCGGATTTATTGCAAATGTAAATCCATCCGATTGCTGCCACAATAAAAAAGAAATCAAGAAAGTTCATTCATGCTGTGAAGAAATAAATGAGATGGCTGATGAAACTCATTCAAGATGCGATATCAACGAGCCATTTACAAGTCACAGTCTCTCTAACTGCGGATGTATTCACACCAATATTGATAAAAATTCAGATTACACTGTTCAGAAGAATTTTGAATTACAGAAAGAGAATCTTGTAGCTGTAATTCCTTTTTATGTTGATCAACAAACACAATTGTTCAATACTAATTTCAAGCAAAGAATAGATAAAGAACATAGCTCCCCTCCCTTTTTATTAAGCTCTACTCTTCTTATTTGATTTTTCACTAATTTCATTCCATTAATAGAAGTTAACTACTTCTTGGTGGCTTTCTGGACATACTCCGTATTCTCTGTATAGTGATTTTTTCGCAGAGTTCATTTGAGAATTTTCAGATAACCACTGAGAGAATCTTAAAATATATTGAGAAAACATTATGATTGAAAAAATAATTGAATGGTCTTCGCAGAACAGATTCATTGTGATTCTGATTTATCTGCTTGTGATCGGTTTTGGAATCTATAGCGTTGTTAATTTGCCGGTTGATGCCATACCCGATCTTTCTGAAAATCAAGTAATAATTTTCACTGAGTGGATGGGACGATCACCCCAGATAATTGAGAACCAAATTACCTTTCCAATAGTCTCCGGTTTACAAGGATTGCCTCATGTAAAAGCTGTCCGTGCAACTTCAATGTTCGGTATGGCTTTCGTATTCGTAATCTTTGAAGATGGTGTAGATACTTATTTTGCACGAACGCGCGTATTAGAAAGAATGAATACAATTCAAGCGCAACTTCCGGGCGGAGTTGTTCCTTCTCTTGGACCGGATGGAACCGGCGTCGGTCATATTTATTGGTATACAGTTGAAGGTAAAGGATTCGATCTCGGTGCTCTTCGTGCAGTTCAAGATTGGTATATACGTTACAAACTATCATCTGTTGACGGAGTTGCAGAAGTTGCAAGCATCGGCGGATTTGTTAAACAATATCAAGTTGATGTTAATCCAACTGATCTCCGTGCTTACAATTTAACTGTCTCCGATGTTGTCAATGCCGTTCAAAGAAGCAATAACGAAGTTGGCGGAAAAATCTTGGAAGTAAGCGACGCAGAATATTTTGTGCGCGGGCAAGGTTACATCAAATCAAAAGATGATGTTGAAAACACGGTAATAAAAACCGCATCGAATGGAATTCCGATCCTTATTAAAAATGTTGCATCGGTTTCTTTAGGAGGAGATATAAGACGCGGAGCGATGGAAAAGAACGGTGAAGGACAAGTTGTTGGCGGAATTGTTGTTATGCGAACCGGCGAGAATGCACAAAAAGTAATTGACCGCGTAAAAGAAAAGATTAAAGAAATTTCTCCCGGTCTTCCTCCCGGAGTGGAAATTGTAACTTCGTATGATAGAAGCACATTGATAAAAGAAGCCGTTGGAACTTTGGAAAAAGCTTTGATTGAAGCGTCAATCACAGTTTCTATAATGGTAATGATTTTCTTACTTCATTTTAGAAGTATTGTAAGAATTTTAATTGAACTGCCGATAGCAATTCTTATCGCTTTCATTCTGATGTATCTATTCGGAATTTCCTCCAACATTATGTCGCTCGGCGGAATAATTTTAGCGGTAGGGGTAATAGTCGATTCTTCCATTGTACTTGTGGAAAACGCGTACAGAAATTTAGCCAAGGCAATTGATGAGAAAGGACACCTAACGCCGGAAGAATATAAACGCATTTCAATTGATTCGGCTAAACAAGTCGGTAGAGCAATCTTCTTTTCCGAATTAATCATTCTTGTTTCTTTTCTTCCTGTATTTATGTTAACCGGGCAGGAAGGAAAATTATTTCATCCGCTGGCTTACACAAAATCATTTGCACTGATCGGATCTGCAATTGTAGTTATCTCTCTAATTCCCGTCTTGATGACAATGTTGATGCGAGGTAAGTTCAAACCGGAAGATAAAAATCCAACCACGCACTTTTTCATTAAACTTTATGCGCCGGTAATTCATTGGGTGCTTAAACACAGAAAAATTACTATTGCTATTAATGTAATTGCTCTTCTTATAACTATTCCAATGATTCTTAACACCGGCAGCGAGTTTATGCCCCCGCTTGATGAAGGTTCAATTCTTTATATGCCGGTTACTTTGCCCGGAGCTTCTATTGCTGAGGTGAATAGGATATTACAGGAACAGGATAAAATTATTAAGTCGGTTCCCGAAGTTCATCACGTCCTTGGAAAAACCGGACGCGCAGAAACTGCAACAGACAACGCACCGCTTAGTATGATCGAAACAATTATTTTACTCAAACCTAAAAACGAGTGGCGCCCTGGAATAACAAAACAAGATATTGTTGCCGAACTCGATTCTAAATTACAAATACCTGGTGTGCGCAACGGATGGACTCAGCCGATCATCAATAGAATAAATATGCTTTCTACTGGTGTTAGAACCGACATCGGTTTTAAAATTTTTGGTCCCGATCTCGATACTCTTGAAACATACGCCATCAAAGCGGAAAAATTATTGAAGACAGTAAACGGCGCAGCAGATGTTGTGGCTGAAAGAGTTCAGAATGGTTATTACTTAGACATACAAATCAAACGCGGTATCGCCGCTCGCTACGGTGTAAACATCCGCGATCTTCAAGACATAATTGAAACTGCTATCGGCGGTCAAAATCTTGGGATTGTTATCGAAGGACGAATGCGCTTCCCGATCAGAATGCGTTATCAAAAAGATTACCGTGACAACATTGAAGAACTGAAAAGCTTAATTGTTCCTGTTGCATTATCAAATCCTATGGCTGTTCAATCTTCTTCAAGTTCAATGAGCGGTGGTAAAAGTAACTCCGGCGGGATGTCTCCCTCGATGGGAAGTTCAAGCCAAGCAAGCATCATTCCGCAAGCATCTAACACACAAAATGATTTTTCACTCACAAGCACAAATCAAAACGCAATTACTTATCTGCCTCTCACAGAATTGGCAGATATAAATTTAGTAACCGGTCCTCCAATGATAAGCAGTGAAAACGGAATGCTTCGTTCAATAGTTTTTATGAACACACGTGGACGCGATATGGGCAGCGTGATGGTTGATGCTAAAAAGGTTATCGAAAATGGATTAAAACTTCCAGCCGGTTATTCTTACACGTGGAGCGGGCAGTATGAAAGCAAAGTAAGAGCTCAACAAACAATAGAAATTATTATGCCTATAGTTTTCTTGTTGATCTATCTTCTTCTTTATTTAACACTAAAAAATTATGTCGAAGCAGGTGTTGTGATGCTTTCAGTTCCATTCGCTCTCATAGGTGGAATGTACATGGTTTATATTCTTGGTTATAATTTCTCGGTTGCCGTTTGGGTCGGGTTCATTGCCCTATACGGAATTGCAGTAGAGACCGGTGTTATAATGGTTGTTTATCTGCATGAAGCTTTGGATAGAAGAATTCGCGATCATCAAAAAGGGAAAAGAGGACCAATAACAGATGTTGATATTTATGAAGCAACAGTCGAAGGTTCAGTTTTAAGATTGAGACCAAAACTAATGACCGTCTTTACTGCAATGGTTGGACTTGTTCCGATCATGTGGGCAACCGGCACAGGTTCCGATGTTATGAAACCGCTCACTGCACCAATGATTGGAGGACTCTTGACTTCCGCAGTTCATGTTCTTGTTGTAACACCAATTCTTTTCACAATGATGAAAGAACACGCACTTAAAAAAGGTACGCTTGAAATTTCCAAAATGGCTGATTGGATGAAGGAGGGAGAATAATATGGAAAATGTAAAATGTATGATGGTTGAGGGAAAATATAAAATGGAGAATTTAGAACTATGCCTACCGGCAGGCAGGTTGAGAATGGAGAATTATAAAATGAAAAAAAAATTGTGGAACTCTACGTTTTTCTCAGCGGTCTTTGCGGTAAGCCTTTTCTTCTTATCAATTAACCAACTAAACGCACAGTCTGTTGATTCTTTAGTGGTGGAAGCAGTAAAAAATAATCTGCAGTTGAAATCACTTCAATATAAAATTACTGCTTCTGAAAAGAGAACTGAATCGATCAACACTCTTCCGGCGCCGAATCTTTCGGTCGAGTTTTCTCAAGTACCAACAAATACTTTTGATGTTTGGAATCAATCCAATTCCAACAACTTCGCTCTCTCTCAAATGTTTCCTCTTGGCGGAAAGTTGAATGCAATGGCGGAGGTGGAGAGAAAAAATACTTTGGTTGAAGGTAGCAATTATGAGATATATAAAATTAATCTTACTGCCCAAGTTAAAATGTCGTACTACACACTTTGGTTGTTTGATAGAAAAATCGAAGTCCAAAAGAAAAACATCTCATTGATAAATGAGCTAACCAAATCAGTTGAATCCTCTTACTACACGAACAAGATCAATCAAGCGGATCTTCTCACACTTCAAAGTGAAATTGCATCTTCCGAAACCCAGCTTTTGATTCTGGAAAGACAAAAAGAAGCTGAGATTTACAAACTCAATAAGCTACTCGGACGTAATCTTGACTCGAAAGAAGTTTATGCCGTTACAGATTTCTCAGTGGATATACTTTCATCTTCTCAATCAAAATTAGAAGAACTACTTGGTTCCTTAAATCCTTCGCTTAAAAAGATGGATAGTATGATCGAAATGAATAAGGCAATGATTGATGCAAACAACCGAGAGTTAATTCCAGACTTGATGATTCAAGGAATGCTTATGAGAATGCCGCGAGGAATGATCTTAACATCGAAAAGCGATCTTACAATGCTCGATCCGAAAACAGAAACAATGTATTCGCTGATGTTCTCAATCAATCTTCCGTTTGCTCCATGGTCAATCAACAAATACAAAGCTAAGGAAGAAGAATTATTTGCCGGAATCAACAGCATTGAATATGAAAAATCCGATATGCAGCGCGAGATGACTTCTCAATTGAAAACAGCTCTTGTTAAATATAACACCGCAGTTGATCTGACTAAACTTTACAATGAGAAAGTTATTCCGCTTTATAGCAAAGCGGCGGAATCACAAGTTTCGGCATATCAGAATAACAGAACCGGTGTTACAACCGTAATTGATTCTTACCGCATGTTATTGATGCAGCAGATGAATTATTACATGTCGCAAGCTGATATTCAAATGTCATTAGCGGAAATCGAAATGATGGTGGGAACAACTCTTAAAAGTTTTAGGTGATACTATGAAAATTTTTATAAGAATAAATAGAGGAACAAAAATGAAAATAGTGAGATATCTATTCATTCCATTTATTGCTTTTGCTCTTGTACTCTCAGGCTGCACAAAATCTTCAGAGAACGGTAAGCAAGAAAACACGGAAGTTAAACAAAAAGATTATTGGACATGCACCATGCATCCGCAAGTCCACATGGATAGACCGGGCGCTTGCCCGATTTGCGGAATGGATCTCATCAAAAAAATTGCTGATGAAAACGAACAACCAGCGAATGATAAAGATATGGTGAACATGGTTACGCTTAGCGGTAAAAAACAAGTTCTCGCAAATGTTTCAACTGTTATTGTGAAGAAAGAAAATCTTCAAGAACAAGTTACTGCATACAGCTATCTAGATTTTGTTGAGAACAACCGCAAAACAATTTCTGCGCGTTTCAACGGAAGAATTGAAAAGCTGTTTGTTAATAAAACCGGAGATTATATTAAGAAAGGCCAACCGCTATTTGAAATATACAGTCCGGATTTAGTACAAGCGCAGAATGAATATCTGATTGCGCTGAACAATTCTTCAAACTCTTCTTCGCTTCTTAAAGCTACAAAGAAGAAATTGGAAATCTTCGGATTGACTCCAGAACAGATTCAAACGCTTGAAAAGACACGAGAGATAAACATCACTCTGACATATTTCTCCCCTACAAATGGAACTGTGATTGAGAAGAAAGTTCAAGAAGGTGTTTATGTAAATGAAGGAACTGTAATTTATGATGTTGCCGAACTTTCAACTCTTTGGAATATCGCTGAAGTATACGAAAATAATTTATCGAATGTAAGAGTTGGGAGCTCAGTTAAACTACACTTACGAGCTTATCCCGGTGAAGAGTTTAACGGAAGAGTTACTTTCATTTATCCGGTAATTAATTCGCAAACAAGAACGGTAAAAGTAAGAAGTGAATTTTCTAATTACGGCGGTAAACTTAAACCGCAAATGTATGGTGAAACTGTATTCAACAAAGCCGGCGGACAAGGTTTACTTGTTCCGGCAGATGCAGTTATCATTGCCGGTAAAAGAGCTGTTGTTTGGGTAAAAACCGGTGATGGAATGTTTGAAGCACACAGTGTTCAAATCGGCAATCGCTTCGGGGATAAATATCAAATTATTTCCGGATTAAATGAAGGCGATGAGATAGCAGCTACTGGTGGTTTCTTAATTGATTCCGAAAGTCAGCTTAAAACCGGAATGCCTAGCGGCGATAAAATAAACGGTTCAAAAAAATCAGCTCCCAGCACAATGCCTGGAATGAAAATGTAATATCTAATTCATGAAGAATAAGCATGAACAAAATACATAAGGAGTAACAAAATGAAATCACTCAAAATTCTTTTAATTGCATGCACGTTAATCGCAACTTCTTCGCTGGTAATTCTTGCACAAGAGAATACGCATGGGAATCATTCTAAAATGGAAATGAAAAAAGATTCTGTAAAATCAGAAAATATCGTTCGTAAAGGCGTTATTAATCTGAAAGCAATCGATAAAAACAAAGATGGGAAAGTATTTCAAGATCAAATGGATTGGAATGTAATTTCCGATAAATCTGGAAAGTGTCCGTTATGTAATATGAAATTAAAAGAAGTTACACTTGAAGATGCTAAGAAAAATTTAACAGAACACGGTTACAAAACAAAATAAATCAACTACTGGAGGAAATATGTTTCAACAAAGTAATTTTACAAAACTTTTTATCATCGCTGTATTATTTATTGCTTCTTCAATATTTGCTCAAAACAAATCAATGCATATGCAAATGAAAGATATGAAGACTGAAAAACAATCTACTGACTCAAGTATTGTTCGAAAAGGTATAATTGACTTAAAATCTATTGATAAAAATAATGATGGTAAAGTCTATCAATGCCCGATGGAAGCAAATGTTTTATCAGATGAAAAAGGTGAATGTCCTTTATGTGGAATGGATATAAAAGAAGTTACCATAGAAAAAGCTAAAGAAAAATTATTAAAAAGAGGATTTAAAGTTTCGGAAACAGAATTAAAAGAAAATCCCGGAACTGTAAATAAATCAACCGACACAAAACTTAGCATTTGGAACAAGGTTTGCCCTGTAACGGGTGAAGATGTAGATACTGATACACCCACAGAGGTATACCAAGGAAAAACAATTGGATTTTGCTGTTCAGGATGTATTAAAAAATTCAAAAAAGATCCGGAAAAGTATATGAAGAATTTAAGTGAGGATGGGTCAAAATTCCTAGATAAATAAAATCATTCAGAGCCTAAGAATTCTTTCTCAGGCTCTTTTTAAATGCTAATAAATGAACTATTTTGACAATTATTGGGTTAAAATTATAGTCTAAATGTTATTCAGATATTTATTGTCAGCAATTTATTATATAAACTAAACTTTTGTTACCATATAGTTAGATTTTGATAGACAATCAGACAAAATTTACTTACTTTTGAGCGGTGATTTTAATTAGCACATATCAAATAACTACTTATAAAAATAAGTTTTGTACTCTCTTTTCAAATTCACATCAGAGACAAATTAAATAAGGAGAAAATATTCATAAGAAGAATATTTCCCCTCTTTAGGAACTTTATCGAGTAATAAGAGTCAAAAGTAAGTTTAATCCAGTAAAAATTAGTTTATCAGTAGAAAATTTTAATTCAAGGAGATAGTAAGAATTGAAGATTACGAAGCAATTTACAAACCGCGAAAGTAAATCTTTAGATCAGTACCTACAAGAGATCGGGAAAGTAGATCTCCTTACACCAAATGAAGAAATTGAATTGGCAATTCGTATCAAAAAGGGAGATCAATTAGCTCTTGAGAAACTTACTAAAGCAAATTTAAGATTTGTCGTAAGTGTTGCCAAACAATATCAGAATCAAGGTCTTCCTCTTGGTGATTTAATCAATGAAGGTAACTTAGGTTTGATAAAAGCCGGAAGAAGATTTGATGAAACACGCGGCTTCAAATTTATTTCTTATGCAGTTTGGTGGATTCGCCAATCAATTATGCAGGCAATTGCAGAACAGTCTAGAATGGTTCGTCTTCCGTTGAATCGTGTTGGTGCATTGAATAAAATGGGAAAAGCACTCAGCCAACTCGAACAAGAATATGAGCGAAGACCAAGTCCCGAAGAAATTGCTACTCAACTTGATATGGATGTTTCTGATGTTACTTATGCTATGCAGATTGCAGGCCGTCACGTTTCAATGGATGCACCGTTTGCTCATAGTGAAGATAACAATAACAGTTTGTTAGATGTTATGCCGAATGATGATCAACCGGCTCCGGATTTTACTCTTATGAAGGAATCTCTAAAAGCTGAAATTGAAAGATCACTTTCTACACTAACTGAAAGAGAAGCCGAAGTCATTCGTCTTTACTTTGGATTAGGTAAAGAACACTCACTTACTTTAGAAGAGATCGGTGAGAAACTGAATCTAACCCGCGAACGTGTTCGCCAGATTAAAGAGAAAGCATTAATCAGATTACGCCATTCTACACGAAGTAAAAATTTGAAAGCATATCTTGGTTAATTTTGGAAATTAATATAAAGCCCCTTGCATTGCGAGGGGCTTTTTTGTTTTAAACTGACTATTTTTGAATTGTTTAGAATACATTTTGGGAATTATGTGAAAACATTATTTAAAATATTTTTCCTTTTGATTTTGTCTTTATCACAGATCAATGCACAAAAAGAAATTTTAGGTTACTGGTCCGGAAAATTGAAAATGCTCAGTATGGAATTGAATTTTCAAATTCAAGTTTCCAAATCAAATAAAGCTCTCGATGGATTCATTAATATCCCTTCTCAAAAAGTTAGCAAATATAAATTACCAGTCTTTACATATAGAAAAAATCAAGTCCATTTTGAACTGCCCGGTTCAGCAGGTGTTGCAAAATTTGACGGCAGATTAAAAGCTGATTCAATAAAAGGAACACTTCTTCAAGCAGGTATTAAAGGAATATTCAATTTAGTTAAAACAGATCAGCCGGTTAAAGAAGAGAAAGTTGAAATACAAAAGAAAGAACCTCTTCCCTATTCAGAAGAAGATATCGCATTTAAAAGTGGACGAATACTACTTGCTGGAACATTAACAACACCCAAGACCGAAGGCATATATCCTGCAGTAATTCTTCTAACTGGAAACGGACCGCAAGACAGAGATGAAGATGTTTTCGGATTTAAAATTTTTCAAATAATTGCCGACTACTTAACCAAAAATGGTTTTGCTGTTCTTAGATATGATGACCGCGGCGTTGGCGGGTCAACCGGTAACACAATGCAATCTACAACTGAAGATTTTTCAAACGATGCGCTCGCAGCAATCGAATTTCTCAAAAAGCAAAATAAAATTGATCAAACAAAAATTGGTTTATTGGGACACAGTGAAGGCGCACAAATAGCTGAACTTGCTGCTGTTAATTCAAAAGATGTTTCTTTTATAGTATTGCTTTCCGGAAATGGTGTTGATGGCGGCAAGGCATTGATAGAACAGCAAAAATTAATTTTAAAAGCAAGCGGCGTTGCAGATACTCTAATTACACAAAATTTGGAATTACAAAATAAGATTAACTACGCTCTCCGTAATGATATTGACCTCAATGATATTCGAAAAGATATCAGAGCATTTGCTGAAAAAGATTTTGCCGGCTTAAGCAAGGAAGTAAAAAATTCTATTCAGAATAAAGAAACTTATCTCAACTCTAACGTTCAATCACAAATTCAGATTTTCAATAATCCTTGGTTTAGGTATTACGTTAAATATGACCCGATTCCAACATTAGAAAAAATTAAGATTCCGGTTCTAATGTTATTTGGAGAATTAGATTTACAATTTCCTCCTTCCTTAAATAAACAAAGAATGGAAGATGCACTTGTTAAAGCCGGAAATAGAAATTTCGAATCAATTGTACTTCCAAAAGCAAATCATTTATATCAAGAAGCAAAAATCGGAATTCCAGCAGAATACTCAGAATTGAAAAAGGAATTTGTGCCCGATTTTTTAGAAACAATTGGAATTTGGATTCAAACTGTTATAAAATAATTTATTCAACGCGTTGTGTGAATTAAATAATATAGATTGGTAAGTTAACCCCGCGATTAATCGCGGGGTTAGAAAAACATAACGCAGTTATAAAACCGTTTTAACGGTTTACATTCTAATTCACATAACGGGTTTATTCAATTCTTTTAATACAGGATAAAATATGTTAGATAATCAAAATCGAGTTGCCGGACTATCAAGTATGATGGGCAATACTCCCCTATTAGAAATTAAATTTTTATTTAACGGAGAGAAGAGAAGAATTTTTGCCAAGGCAGAAAATCTAAACATGACTGGAAGCATCAAGGATAGAATGGCATTCTTCATTTTTAAGAACGGATATGAAAAAAATAATTTAAGACCAGGCGCGTTAATCATCGAAGCAACAAGCGGAAATACTGGAATTTCTTTCTCTGCTATCGGCAGAGCTCTCGGGCATCCAGTAACTATCTTTATACCTGATTGGATGAGCCATGAAAGAATTAATCTCATTAAAAGTTTTGGAGCTAATATTGTTTTGGTAAGCAAAGAAGAAGGCGGATTTCTCGGAAGCATTCAACGCGCTGAAGAGTTAGCCGCTAAAACAGAAAATTCTTTTCTCCCGAGACAATTCTCGAACAATGATAATTGTGAAGCGCATTACCGAACTACCGGACCGGAAATTTTTTGGCAATTACAATTTCACGGTTTAAAACCGGATGCATTTATAGCGGGTGTTGGAACCGGCGGAACTATTATGGGAACGGGACGGTTTCTAAAAGAAAAATATCCGGATATAAAAATTTATCCTTTGGAGCCATCTAATTCTCCAACGCTTTCAACCGGTTACAAAGTTGGCAAGCACCGCATACAAGGTATATCCGATGAATTCATCCCGCAGATATTAAAATTAAATTCCTTAGATAAAGTTGTTGACGTTGACGATGGAGATGCAATTATTATGGCTCAAAAACTTGCGTCCGAACTTGGCATCGGTGTAGGAATTTCATCGGGCGCTAATTTACTTGGAGCTCTAAAAATTCAGAATGAACTTGGTAAAGATGCTGTTGTTGTAACAGTTTTTTCCGACGACAATAAAAAATATTTAAGCACGGATTTATTCCACGAAGAACCAATTAAAAAAGATTTCCTGGCTCCGCATATTAAATTGTTGGAAGTACGTGCATTCAAACGTGTTTGTTATACTTGCTGTAATCCTGAAGAATGTACGGATGCGCATTTTGAAACCGCATTTGAATTTCCGAATGGCTGTCCAAGAAAGGTTGATACAAAATTCTAGTTAATAAAGTTTTCCCCTCTTTGCGGGGCTGTCCGTATTGAGCAATGGGTTATAAGGAGTTTATTTAATCTCGTATTAATCTTTCTTGTAAAAGTTTTTGCATATCTCTACGACCATCCAAGACACAATGAATAAAAACCTCTTTCTCAATAATTTGATAAATAATACGATAAGGTTTATAGTTTAGTTCTAGAAAATCATTTATTCCAAGCAAACTTAATTCTGGAGGGACGTGACCACGCTTTGGATATTCTTGAAGGGATAAACATTTCTCATACAATTTCGAGTATAAATTCTCGGCTCTTTCTTTAGAATCATTAAAATAAACATATTTATAAATTTCAAATAAATCTTTTTCAGCAGATGAAACGATATTAACTTTGAACTTCACGTTGTCCCCGTTTAAAAGCATTTATACGACTTCGAACATTTTCAAACGTTTTTTCTAATGTTTTATAATTACCTTTTCTTAATTCTTTTCCACTCAATGCAAGAATTTTTAATAGAGCAATGCTCTCTTGTGTCTTTTCATATACTTTGACATCTTGAAGAATAACTTTTGCTTCACCGTTATGCGTGATAATCAATGTTTTTTGATTCTCTGCAACATCGCGGATAACTTCAGAAGCATGTGTTTTTAAATAACTTATTGGCTTTACCGCTTCACTGAATTTCATTTTGTTCCTTTTAATTTTACGACCACAATATAGCCCTTTAAGTAGTCTCGATCAATCCAAACATCAAATCTGATTTTATGCTTTATACCGTGTTGTTTTAAGCCGTCGCTCAGATTTACCCGCCATCTTATTGGCGGGACAGCAATTTATTTCGTCAAGTTTGCCCGCCGGTTTGTTGGCGGGGTCCATACCTTGACTGAAACAATTTATTTTTTCCAGAAACATTTTTTCTTATTTGCTGCAGTAGTGCTTCCTCCAAGCGAAATGCTTAATCCTAAAAGATAGCCGAAATTATACCATCCGCCGTTATTATAAACGGCATAGATAGCAACATTTTTATCGAAGAGAGAAATTATAAAACTTATCGGTGCAATAATTCCGTGCCATAAACCATACCAAAAACCAACCGGTTTAATATCTACAGCATATTGATATTGAATAGCGTCTGCACAGCCGCTTAACAAGACAATTAATATAACCGAAGCAGTAATGACTAATAATTTTTTGTAGCGCATTTTTTATTCCTTAATCTGTTAATGTGTGTTTCTATTTTTTCTGTCAAGGAGTGGTCCTTGACGACCGAGTAATTATGGTTTTACGCCAACCTTCCATCGTGCAAATAGTCGAAGTAACCAGGGAAGTAAGCTCCAAAGAATCATAATGATTACGACTAGCACTGTTGTAATCACATTGTGTGGTAAAATATATGACAATATTATTATGAATGGAAAAAATAGAACCCACCCTATCAAATATAAATACACATACAACACTTGGTAGAATGAAAGAGATTCGTTAGAGATAAATTTATAGTGACTTATTTCTGTTCTGCTCCCCCATTCAAATTGGCTTTCGACTCTACTTTGAGGCATACTTCGAGGTAAAGGACCTAAGTCATCTCTCTCAAATGCCCAAGCTATTCTAACACTTCTAAGCGGGAAGATTGGTATAAAAAACAATGTGAACCATTCTGTTGTTAACCAAGAACAGTCAGGATGGTAATCTCTTTGGCCACAATATCTAGTTCCTATTCCGTTGATAGTGGATGGCATTTTTTATCCTTTTTTATTGAAATTATAGTAAACATGCGAGGCCGACTAACAGCGTGGCTTTTCATCCGTCCACCCGAACAACAATTCGAAACTGAAAAGCTACTGCCAATAATTTTTAACAATTTTATTTAATAGAACAATGTTACTTGCGATGCTTACCTTTTTAACCAAACCAGAAATCTTAAACACTGCCGCAATGAAAAAGCGATCGGGTGGAAAAGCTGGTTAGGTGTATTTTTAATAGGAATCGGAATAATCTTCACTAACACCTTTGCCAAAATATACACTACGACTTTCTCTCAACAGCATAAAATCTTGTAATCCTTTATAAGGCAGAGTCTTTCTCTCCACTTCATCGTATTCAAGACGATATGTAATATCTTTTCCTTCAATAGTGGGTCCTTGTGTTATTAGCAATACTCCTTCTTTTATTCTATAACTTTTTAAAAGATATTTTCTTACAAGTTCGTATATATAATTGCAAGCTTTAGTTAATTCGCAAACAAAATCATCTATTAGGGCTTCGTGAAAATTAAATTTCTTCAATAACATATCATATCTTTCTTTATCATACTCACGAATATGATAGAATCTTTCAGTAACGCACCAATCGTCACTTTTTTCAGTTGTCATATGCTTGTCAAATACTAATAAGAAATCATTAAGAATTAAGCGAAAGTTTAGAAATGCATCTTCGAGCTCGGTATATCTATTAGGCCATACTCTGTTTAATAAATAATTTCGCAATTCTTTCAGATTATTGTAATGTTCTTTAGTCATTTCTGAAGATGATGAAATAATAAAGGATGTCCAACCATTCCAATTATCTGCGTTAACTAGTTTATTGAAAGATTCTAAATAAGAAGCATATATTTCATCATCTCTTTGTTTTTGTTCATCATAACTTAATTTTTCCTTAACCCATTTTTCGTGTTCATTTTTCATATTTCCCAATACATCAACTGAATAGGTATTATACTGATCATCAGCCAGTTTATGGTGAATTTTACAAAGCAAAACTAAATTTCCATATTTATCAATTTTATCAATTGGATAATTTGGATTTCCCCTAGGGCCATCAGCTTGTTGAGCTATAATGTGAGCTTCGTCCCCGATAATGGACTCATCGTCAGTTTCTGTTTCGTCCATTACCAATTCAATTTTACAATCAGGAAAAGCACAACGATTCGCTGCTCTTCCCCATAACATTTTTCTTGTCTTTACTCCAATACTCATTACAATACACGTAACTATTAGTTAACCAGCTAATTTATATAATGGCGTTTTTGTTTTATCAAACTGAATATTTTACTGCCCGCTAAAGGAATAATCTATTTATATAGATGTAAACTACTTTGTGGAATGAAAAACTGAAAAGAGAAATTGATAGAATCTTGAGCCATAAGAGATATCCCCTTGTTCTGCACACAACTTAGAATAAAAATAAGAATAGGTCAAGGACTAATTGAGAATTGAGAATGGCGAATTGAGAATTGGAAGTTGTTGTTGTCTGGGGGTTAATGTTTACATATTCTATAAAAATTCTTTAAGACTTCTTCTCCGGCTATACCGGATAGTTCCGGATTGAATTGCACACCGAAATAATTATCATTTTCTAACGAACCGCAAATCTCTTTCCCATCTAACAAAATAATTGAAGTCGAATCTTTTGATGATTCTACACTACAAGTTAGATTAGAAAGTATCACTCTTTTATCTGATAGATTACCGAGTAGCTTTGATTTTGCAGTTGTCTTAATAACAGATTCAATTTGCTCTTTTTGATTTTCCAGTCTTACACTTTCACATTTGAAAAATCCTAGTCCGTGAACGTTCTCTTCTAAAATTGATTCTGTCATTAAATTCATTCCGGCATTAATTCCAAGAATTGGTTTTTTTATCATTCGAAGTGAACTGTTAAAATTACATAACTGCAACTTCTTAGAAGCTAACTGAATGTTATAACAATCCGGAATTATTACTCCGTCTGCTTTAAGAACTTCATCTTCTTTATTGGATATTATATTTTCAATTCCTAAAAAAGTAAGAAAATCAGAAACAGATTTACTACGCCCGGTTTCGATATCAAGTATTACGATCATTAAATTTCCTAAATAAATAAACTGGAGAACAAAAATATTTATTAATTTTGAAACGGACTAATTAAAAATAATTCTATGATTTCCTTATTTGTTTCAGATCTTCATGGCAAAGAAGAGCAATACGTTAAACTATTCAAAACAATTGAATCTTATCAGCCGGCATTGGTCTTTTTAGGCGGCGATCTTCTGCCGCATCACTATCTTAATAAGAATTTTATTTTCGATTTTCTTCAACCAAATCTTCAAACTTTAAAAACCAAACTTGAGATTCATTATCCCAAAATTTTCTTAATCTTGGGCAATGACGATGCTAGAATTGAAGAACCATTCATTCTTGAACTTGAAAAAAAATTATTGATCGAATACATCCACTTTCGTAAAACAAATTTCTTAGAATATGATATTTACGGTTATGCTTTTACTCCGCCGTCTCCTTTCTTATTAAAAGATTGGGAGAAATATGATGTTTCAAGATTTGTTGATCCGGGATCTATTTCACCCGAAGAAGGAAAAAGAACAGTTGATGTTTCGATCCACGAGAAAAAATATTCCACAATAAAAGATGATCTGGATACGCTTACTAAAGATGAAGATCTTTCCAAATCAATTTTTCTTTTCCATGGCCCGCCTTATCAAACTAATTTAGACCGTATCGCACAAGGCGGAAAGTTAATAGATCATGTTCCTGTTGATACTCATGTTGGCAGTGTTGCAATAAAAAGATTTATTGAGAAGAAACAACCGCTGATTACTTTACACGGTCATATTCATGAATCAGCTCGAATTTCCGGAAGTTGGAAAGATAAAATAGGCAGGACATATTGTTTCAGTGCTGCTCACCACGGAAGCGAACTGGCAATTGTAAAGTTTGAATTAAATAATCCGGAAACAGCAGAAAGAATTCTTCTCTAAGAACCACTGAAAAATATATTATGTCATTACAACTCCCGCATTGCGGGGCTTCTTCGACTTGCCTGCGGTAAACACATTGGCGTCAACTTAACTATGAATTTTTATTAATAACTCCGGCATTCATGCCGGAGAATATCAACTCACTCAAAATTCTGGACTTTAGTCCAAGACAAAGTAACAATTTGGGCTGAAGCCCTTGGTTTTTGTGCTCTTTTTTTCCCCGACTTAAAAAGTCGGGGTTATAGCAACAAACTTCTACTAAGTTGACGCTGATGTGCGGTAAGCAGGAATGACATTTCAGAATTTTTCAGATTTTTTCTTTAATTAGCTTTAGCCTTAACCTTTAATGGACGTGCTGCATCAGTGACAGCACCGATCTTTGAAGCATAACTTGATTTATTTTTAATATCTTCATCTGTAACGTAATGAATGTCAAGCAATCCCGATGATCTGTAACCGGTGCGCAAATAATTCATTTCACTTAGAGCTAAACTCCATCCTTCGAACCACAATGAAAGTTCTTTCATATTACATTTTTCTTTTTCAATATGAACAATAAGATCTATATCACTACCCGGACCTGAAACAGCATTCTTTGTACTTCCGAAAACATAAATTCCTTTTACACCAAATCGGTCGGCATCTAACTCTGAGGCAATCTTCTCAGCCATCTTCATCCGCCATCTCCAATAATCGCTCGGATGATATTCAATGACTTCTTTATATTCTTTTTCCGAATTTATTTCAGTGGACTGAGCTGCAAACATTCCTAATGCTTCATCAATCTCTGCATTCATGAATAACTTTAATATTGATCCTCCGGTAGAACTAATTACATCAATTACTTTAATCGTATCTTCTAAATAATTATACTCCTGGACTAACTCACAAAAAATATTCGGCGAAGAATTTAGAAACTTCTCATTAAATACAACTCCCGCATCATCAGGATACAACGGCAGATAGCGAATACCGGCTTCAACAAGGTCTTGGAAAAAATGTGTTCCGAAAGAAAGATCAGGAACGTAATTCCCTTTTTTTCTTGCAACTTCAATCAGCACGGCTGTGTTATTAATATCAGAATATGTAACGCTTACTCCAAGTTTTATATCACCTCTGCTGCCCCATCTGCCCGGACCAATTAAGATAAATTTTCTTTTGGGAAGAGTTTTGTTCAGCTTACTTATTGCACGCCCAACATTAAGCATTTTGTTCCGATCGGATATCTCAGAATATTTTTGCGGATCCACATAAACGATATGAGTTATATCAGGCACTCTTCCGTTGGAAATAAACTTATGAGCAGTAAAAACAATTTTCTCTTCCGGTACATCTTTAGGAATTGACTCAGAATTTGATTCTCTAGTGAAACTTTGCGGACGGCACTGCAGCATATAAAAATCTTTTCCATCATAGGCAAATTCAATATCTACCGGAGTTTTAATTTTTTCTTGCAAAGTTTTTAATATTACATCAATGCGTTTCAAGAAATTAGTCTTTGAAATTAATCCATCAAACGTTACTAAAAATTCTTTAGAATGATCAAATACATCTAACGGTCCGGGTTGTCTAATCATCGTTCCATCAAGAACTGAAAATATTTCGGTGAACAAAGGGTATTCTGAACTACATTCTTCTAAAAGATTATTGATCTGGATTGATTCAAAATCATTTGTTTCTAAATTTATAACATCTATTTTTTTCGGAGAATATCTTCGCAATTCTTCAGGAGAAATATTTATTTTTAGATTCGGCTGACCGGGGGAAACAAGAACCGGATAATCATCGCTCAATCTATCCACAGCTCGTGTACCTAAACCGGGAACCATTCGTACAAGCCCATCTTCCCTTTTAATACGAGGAGACCAGCGGAATTCATTATTGCTAAATGCAACACCGGCAAATGCAGGAAAATAATATTTGCCGACTTTCGTACCGACCATTTCCTGGATCATAACACCCATCTCTTCGTGGAAATCTAGCAAACCACGTTCTGCGCGATATTCTATCGGGTCGGGACTGAATAATGATGCATAGACTTCAGCGATTGCATCCATCAATGCAATTAATCTCTGCTGTTTTGTTCCTTGATTGGCAAGAAATAAACTTTTGTACTTACCGGAGAATGCCGCACCTATTTGATCTTCAAGAAGACTTGAACTTCTAACGACTAACGGTTTGTCACCAAGATCATCCAACGCAACTGATAAACCTTTAATTATATCCGGTGGGAATTCCGAATTCTTAAATAATTGAACCACATGAGGATATTCAATTCTGACTTCATCAATCTCTTTATATTTTTGTTCTAGAACTTCTTCAAGATTATTATGCTGCATAAAATGAAGAATACCATCTGAGGTTAGGTACCACGTCTTCGGAGTTTTGATATCGCTTAAGAGTTCAACACTTTCACCAACCTTTTGAAGAATGTGAGCTGCTAAAAACAATCCTGCACTTTTACCGCCCAGTTTACCGTGGCTTCCGGAAGGAAAAATCATTTTATCTATAAGTTTATAAAAATCCGTTAGCTTAACATATTCTTTTGCTACACTGATGTATTCAAGTTGTTCGGTAAAAAATCTTCTTAAGAGTGAAACTCGTAATCCTTTTATTGTTGATGGCGGAAGTTCAAATTTCTCCGGAGCCATGTGATAATATTTACGAATTGCATCGGCAATGTCTGTTAGTGATGTGTCTTGTGTTTCAACAACTTTTACAAGTGCACTCGATTTATCTTCTTGAATCCACTTTTGTATTCTAGAAAGGATTATATCATCCGGTAAATTTTCATCAGCCAATTTTAAAATTGTTTCAACATATTGATCATAGCTAACCATCTTAGAAACTTTTAACGGTTTATTTTCATCATACTGAAGTTCTTCCTCTGTTGTCCCGCCTCTCCAAGAAAGACTTGTATGCTTCATCAACATTTCTGCTTCTTCAACACCCTTCCAACATAAAAGATGAAGTGTTTTTCTTATTAGACTCATGAACAAATTAGGATCTGTCTTGCGGATCATATCTAAAACGATTCGCCATTCTCCTTTTGTATGTCCGTCAACTTGTTGACGTACTGACTTAAATTCATTAAAAACATTTTTCAATTTTTGATGAAGAATGAAGTGACCAAGCCGTTCAGCAATTGTATCTAATAATTTTTTTTCTTCTTTAAGAAATGGGCCGGTACCCGACGAAGGAACTTCCTCTGTGTAATAAACTGCTATATGTCCAACCACTTGTTCCTGCACAACAATATTTGATTTAATCATCCACCTAGTTTCTTCAAAATCACTCGTTTGATAAACAATATCGCCGTAAACCAATTTTGCTTTACAAACATTTTGAAATTGCCAACCGGGAGGAATTGCATTTATAACTGTGTGAAAAGCCTGGCGCAGTGAAATATCCGATCTGTTCAAACTATCTTCTATAGTGTAAAGACAGTTTAATTCTTTTGCACGTTCTTGAAGTTCAAATACTAAATTATCTATCGGTTTTTGTTCGTTTACCATTTTTGAATTACTCCGCGGCTCTTTCTTCCGTCAACTTTTATTTTTAGAGATTTTGAAAGTTTTACATGTTTAACAAAATTTTTCTCAGTAATTACCGTCTGTTTATTTAGCCAATCCCAGTCTATCTTAAAATCTCCATCAAAAGTTATTGAAAAATAGCTTACGTTGAAACTGGTAAGATTATGAAAGAAATGTGAACCTTGACTCAATTCAACATTTATTCCGAATAAAGTAGATTCAACAATAGCTTTTACGCCGGCTATCTGTCCCCAATCTATTGGTATGCCTAACCAAGGATCGCAACTTCCCCATCTGCCGAAACCTATTAGAAGATATTTAGTATTTCCATTAACCAAATCTTTATTGATCGAATCAATTTCAGCAGCAATTTTTACTGTATCTTTTTTATCAAATGTTTCCGGCTTTACAAAGACAATATTAAAAATATTATCTACCAATCCATTCCCCATAACACGGTCTGAAGCAATTAAAACATCGTCGCCATACATTTCAGATTTATCAAGATCGATCGTTTCATCCGATACAACCATTGGCCGAACTTGCAGAAATCCTAATCGCAATTTTTTAGGCTCGTTTGAAATTGTAACTGCAAATTCAATTTCAACCGGACTTTGTAAAGCTTGTTCATAAACCTCTAATAATTTTTTGATAAGATCATTGAATTTAAATTCATTCATGGACAGTAGTTGTAAAAAATTAATCACCCTCGGTCCACTATTCCCTGTTCCCATTACGATACGTTGAGATGATGCATCATAAGTTGATGCAATATATTTAAGTGTATCATCATAATCGGCTTCACCTAAATCCGGTTGTATCAAATACTCTGTTTCCTTAGTGGGATCGTATTCGATTACCGGATTCATATTCACTGCCCAAAAATTGTTCTGAGTATTTTTCAAAATATCTGTTGGATCTGCAAACGGAGTTACTGCTTTTGGAAATGCCGGAGAGTAACTCCATACTATTCCGCCATCAACAATAGTTTTGCCAAGACCAAGAGCAAGATTTACAACTCCGTTTTTAGGTTTAGCTCTCCCTGTCGGATAAAAATTATACGACCTCGCAACTCCCGAAAAGTTCGGATAAAATCTAACGTCGTATTTATTACCAACGACTTCTTGAATAATGACCGCCATCTTTTCATCTTGTAATTTGTGTGATGATACTTTGAAATAATCTTTAGATGCTTTAAGAAATGTTGACGCAAATACAAATTTAATTGCTTCAGTGAGTTTCAAAAATCTTGTATCTGTACTCGGTTGATTATTGGGAATCATCTTTGTTGCAAAAATACCGGCAAAAGGTTCAAACTTTGCATCTTCAAGCATACTTGATGAACGAACCGCCAAAGGAATATTCACACTTTCAATAAGAGAACGCAAATCTCCAAGTATCTCAGTAGGAAGATCTGATTGTAAAAATTCAAGAGTTATGTCGTCGTCGGATTGATCAGAGTAAGCAATTTCAAAAAGATTATTTCGCTCCATAAATAAATCGAACACTTCAGTACGGAGAACAATCATCCGCGGAATATTTAACTCAACTTCCGGAAAGACGCTAAGATCAATTTTCTCTTTTATGATTTTATTTGCTAAGGCAAGACCGCTCGCTTTTCCGCCGAATGAACCTTCACCTATCCAAGAAAAATATTCAGATGATTCAAAAAAGTTACGATCGAATCGAGGTAAAAATGTGTTATCGTTATTTGTGTTTGATAGCATTCAAAACCTAATGAAGATTAAAAAGCCGGAAACTGTTTGAATGGATCTCACAATTCCCGGCTAAAAGCTAATGGCTAATCGCTTTTCATACCCAACCGCGGTCTTTACAAGCTTGCGCTACACGATTAACAGAAATAACATAAGCAGCATCTCTCATATAAAGTTTTTTCTTCTTTGCCAAATCGCTTACAGCATGGAAGGCGGCGGTCATCTTAACATCTAACTTACCAAGCACTTCATCTTTTTCCCAATAGTAATTCATGTTACATTGAACTTGCTCAAAATAACTGCAAGTAACACCGCCTGCATTAGCCAAGAAATCGGGGACAACAAAAATTCCTCTTTCTTGAATTACTTTATCAGCTTCAGGTGTCGTTGGACCGTTAGCACCCTCAGCAATAATTTTTACTTTTTTACTGATCTTATCAACGTTGTCTTTACGAATTTGATTTTCTAGAGCAGCAGGAATAAGTATATCAGCTTCTTGTTCGATCCATGCATCTCCATCTAGAATTTCGTATCCAAGTTTTTTTGCTTGGGCTTTATCAATTCCGCCGAACTTGTCTGTAATTTTCAACAACTCTTGTAAATTAATTCCACTTGCACGCTTAAATGTATAAGAACATTGATCATTTTGGTCCCAACTTGAAACGCAAACAACCTTTCCGCCCATCTGGTTATAAAGCTCAATTGCATATTGAGCAACGTTACCAAATCCTTGTACTGCTGCTGTTGTATCTTGCGAACGAATGCCAAGTTCTTTTAAAGCTTCACGAACTGTAAAAATAACTCCATAGCCGGTAGCTTCAGCTCTACCAAGAGAGCCGCCCATTCCAACCGGTTTTCCTGTAATGAATCCGGGAAATTTAGCGCCATGAATTGTTTCAAATTCATCAAGCATCCATAACATGTGCTGTGCATTTGTCATCACATCAGGTGCCGGAACATCATTAAGCGGACCTACATTTTTTGCCATTTGACGGATCCATCCGCGGCAAATTTTTTCTTGTTCTTTCATGCTAAGATTATGAGGATCGCAAATAACTCCTCCCTTGCCTCCGCCTAATGGAATATTTACTACTGCACATTTCCACGTCATCCACATTGAAAGTGCTTTGACAGTATCAATGGTTTCTTGCGGGTGAAAACGAATTCCGCCTTTACATGGACCGCGTGCATCATTATGCTGAACTCTGAATCCTCTAAATACTTTTGTTGTTCCATCATCCATTCTTACAGGAATGCTAAAGTGAAATTCTCTTAATGGATTTCTTAATAATTGTCTTGTCGCATCATCGAGATTTAATATTTCTGCAACTTTGTCAAATTGTGTCTGTGCCATCTCGAAAGGATTAAAAGCTTTGTCGCTACTCATAAAATAACCTCTATTAGAATTTTGTTATTAATATTGATGAGCTACCGAATTGAAATTCTACAGTGAAAAGATTTTATAGGATTTATCTATTTACTTTAAATCAGAACTCAAATCGTTAACCGATCTTCCATAAATTGGAAAATTTACATAAGAAAAATAGACACGTTTGCCTTCTTACGCAACTATAACAGCTTGATAGTAATCCATTATTGGAATCAACTGTAATCAAAAATTTGATTTTTGGTTGAATAGATTAATATTTTCACAATGTATAAAGTGAAAATGATTTTTTTTAACAAAGGGAGCAATAAAATGAAGTCTTGTATCAAGCTATTAGTTCTGATTGCTTTTATTTACTCTTCACTATCTGCACAAAATCAACAAATTAAATATCCTACAACAAAAAAAGTAGATCATGCTGATGATTACCATGGCACAAAAGTTTCAGATCCTTACAGTTGGCTTGAGGATAATAATTCAAAAGAAACTGCAGATTGGGTAGAAGCGGAAAACAATGTAACACACGATTATCTTTCCAAAATTCCTTTCCGTGATGAATTAAGAAAAAGACTTACTGATTTGTGGAATTATGAAAAGTATTCAGCACCATCTAAACACGGTGAATATTATACTTTTTCTAAAAATGATGGTTTACAGGAGCAAAGTGTAATTTATATTCAAAAAGGTTTGAACGGAACACCGGAAGTTTTACTCGATCCTAATAAACTTTCAACGGATGGTTCTATTAGTCTGGGAAGTTTAGCTTTTTCTAAAGATGATAAATATTTGTGTTACGGAATTTCCCGCGGTGGTTCCGATTGGCGAGAATTTTATGTGATGGATATTCTAACAAAAAAATTAACAACCGATTATATCAAATGGTCTAAGTTCAGCGGCACTTCTTGGCACAAAGATGGCTTTTATTACAGCCGATACGATGAGCCTAAAGCCGGTGAAGAATTAAAACAAAAAGTAGAATTTCAAAAACTTTATTATCACAAACTTGGGACACCACAGACAGAAGATAGATTAGTAATGGAAGACAAACAAAATCCAAAATACGGATTTGGTGCCGGTGTAACAGATGACGAAAGATTCTTGATAATATCTGTTTCTCAAGGAACAGCACCGGAAAATCTTCTTTACTACAAAGATTTGACAACTGATATGCCGATTAAACCAGTATTCACAAAATTCGAAGCAGATTATAGCCTTATTGATAACATCGGCGATAAATTTTTAATATCTACAAATTATCAAGCGCCTAATAACAAACTAATCTTAATTGATCCAAATAAACCTGAAAAGGAAAATTGGAAAACAATTATTCCTGAAGCTAAAGAAGTTATGCAAAGTGTTTCTCTTGTTGGCGGTAAATTATTTGCTACTTATTTAAAAGATGCAACAAGTAATGTTTCGGTTTTCGATACAGATGGAAAGTATTTATACGATGTTAATTTACCTGCGGTTGGAACTTGCGGAGGTTTTGATGGAAAGAAAGATGAATTTGAAACTTTCTACACTTTTACTTCCTTTACTTATCCACCAACAATTTATAAGTACGATATAAAAAACAATAAATCAGAATTATTCAGAAAATCGGAAGTTAAATTTGAACCATCGGCCTATGAAACAAAAGAAATCTTTTACGAGAGTAAAGATGGTACAAAAGTGCCAATGTTTATTGTATATAAAAAAGGATTGAAACTAGACGGCAATAATCCAACTCTTCTTTATGCTTATGGTGGATTCAATATATCAATATTACCCGGATTCAGTGTTGCAAGAATTCCGTTACTGGAAAATGGAGTTGTTTATGCTTCGGCATGTTTACGCGGTGGCAGTGAGTATGGTGAAAATTGGCATCGAGCTGGTATGTTCGAGAAAAAACAAAATGTGTTTGATGATTTTATTTCTGCTGCAGAATATTTAATCAAGAACAAATATACAAATCCAAATAAACTTGCAGTTCAAGGCGGCTCTAATGGCGGATTATTAATCGGTGCTGTAATTAATCAAAGACCAGATTTATATAAAGTGGCTTTCCCGCAAGTTGGTGTTATGGATATGCTGCGTTTCCACAAATTCACAATTGGTTGGGCTTGGGTTTCGGAATATGGATCAAGTGATAATCCCGATCAATTCAAATATTTAATAAAATATTCTCCCCTTCACAATATTAAGAAAGGTGTGGATTACCCTGCAACAATAATCACTACTGCTGATCATGATGATCGAGTTTTCCCTGCTCACTCATTTAAGTATGCTGCAACTCTTCAAGAAATGAATAGCAGAAAGAATCCAGCTCTAATTCGTATTGAGACAAAAGTAGGACACGGTGCAGGAACAAGTACATCAAAATCTATTGAGCTTGTTACCGATCTTTATTCTTTCATGTTTTATAATATGGGAATTACACCGAAGTTTTAATTTTTCATGATAAATCTGTTTGCTTAGAGACGTCATTTATGACGTCTCTACCCCTTTATTCTTTTCTAAAAATTCTTGAAATTATTTTTAGCAGGTTTATTAATCCATTCAACTTCAATGATAACTTTTTACTGTAAAGTAAATCAATCAATCCCTTCAAACCTTTGTAAAGATTTTTGTTGAACGGATGCCACCACAAATTCTTTTTTACAAATGGTAGAATATCTTTTACAATTGTTAATGGCTGTGTCATTTCATCGAATCCCATTTCACCATGAGTTCTACCGATACCGGATTCCTTAAATCCTCCCCATGGTGTTTCAGCTAAACCGTGACTCATTAAATGATCATTTATAGTAACTACACCTGCTTTAATTTGCTTTGCAATTTTTTCGCCTCGATTTTGATTTTTCGTCCATACAGATCCGGTAAGCCCCAGATAAGAATCATTTGCCAGTTTAATAGCTTCTTCATAATTATTGAATTTCATAACTCCAACAACGGGTCCGAATGTTTCATCGCGCATGACGATCATATCGTGATTAACATTTGTAAGAACCACAGCCGGATGAAAATTTTTCAATTTATTATTCTTCGGTGTTTTTGATTGAGCATAAACATTTGCGCCTTTATTCAACGCATCTTCGATATGATTTCTTACTGTCTCTAATTGTCTCTCGGTAGTCATACAACCCATATCAGAATTAAAATCAGTATCGTAATCAACATGAAGGTTTTCAATTTTATCTTTTAAGATATTCATGAAAGAGTCATAAATTTTTTCATGCACATAAATTCTTTCAACACCGCCACAAGATTGTCCGGCATTCTGGAATCCGGCCCATAAAGCACCCATTGCCGCACGATATGGATCAGCATCTTCACAAACAATCATTGCATCATTGCCGCCGAGTTCTAGACAAATTGGAGTTAAAGTTTTTGAGGCTTGTCCCATCAAATATTTGCCGACTGCTACAGATCCTGTAAAAAATAATTTATTAATCCCGCTATCAAGAAAAGCATCACCGGCAATTTTTCCGGGTAGATTCATAAAATTAAAAATCCCGTTCGGAAGATTTGCAGATTCAACTGCTTCCTTCAATGCTAAGCCAACCATCTGTGTTTCAGATGCAGTTTTTAATATTACAGCATTGCCGGCAAGCAAACCCATAATAACTTCCGCCAAAGGAATTGAGAATGGGTAATTCCATGGAGAAATTATTCCTACCACTCCGTAAGGTACTCTTACTATTTTACTTCTTTTATTGATCAGAAATATATTTCCGCTTCCGAGTTTTTTATCACGTAAAAATCTTTTTGCATTTTTACAGTAGAAAGAAACTCCCATCGCAGCAGGTAAAACTTCAGTTGCTAATGCATCAATCCTGGTTTTCCCATTATCCCGGGAAATTATCTCTGCTATTTTATCTGCATTATCAACTATATATTCACGAATCTTCAAAACAGATTTAATTCTATCTGCTACTGAATATTCTTTCCATAATTTCTGTGCCTCTTCTGCATGATGGACCATTTCTACTAACTCATCAACCGAATGTAATTTAGAATATCCTAAACTTTCTCCGGTAGCCGGATTAAAATCTTCTGTTTGATTGTTCATGATTCTCCATAATATTTTGCCAATAAAATAATTACTCTAATTTAATATCTGTTAATGGAATAATATTAATTAGTTTATCAATTCCATTTGAGACAGCATAATCGAGTGGTGGATATGTAATATTCTTACTATTAAGAGAATATCCTTCTTCACCTAATACCTGCGATTTCCATAAAACTCTTCCATCTTTCAGTGAGATTAAATAATAAGTGAATTGACACGAAATTAATGTTGCAGGTTGAATCCCGTAATGTGTTCTAGAAGAAGTGTAACCTTTTTTCTTAACCACTTTATTTATCACACCAATAATCATTGCATCCGTAGAATCTTCATCAACAGCATAACCAATATCAGTATCAAAAAAATATTTTAGATCAAGTCTTCTCAATTTCTCAATAGAATCAATTATTTTAGAAATAACTAAAGTATCTGAGGTTAATATGGAATCAACAAGTGGTATAATAAACTTAGTATTTGGAAAATTTTGCTTTAATGAATTAAGAAAATGGTTTGTAGCAAAGAAAGTTCCATTATCAGTAGTATCATCAGGTGCCATTGGTAATAAAGCAATTGACCGTATTTTATATAAATTAAGTTTGGGTGATTCATATACCGAAAGAATCTGATTCCTTGGCCATACAATTCTATCGAGCAACTCATTGCACGCAGAAAAGAATATGATAAAACTTAGAGTGGAAAGAAGTAATAATAAACCGGTAATTTTACGGTAATTCATATTCTTATTAACTTAATCTGCATTTTTTAGATCAATGTCATTTATAATTTGCATTAATTTTAATATGATGTCAACGTATAAATGAAAGCAAAAGAAATTGCAGTTATTTTTTAAGTATTAGTAGTCAATTTTGAGTATGATTTACTAAATTTGTGCCTCAAAAATCTATTGTAAAAGGAAAGGTTCATGGGAAGAATATTCGAAACAAGAAAGCATGTAATGTTTGCGCGTTATGCACGTATGTCTAAAGCATTTAATAGAATAAGAAAAGATATTGAAATTGCTGTTAAAGCTGGTGGTTCTGATACGAAAGTAAATTTTAAACTCAGAATTGCAATACAAAATGCAAAAAGTGTTAACATGCCAAAAGATAAAGTTGAAGCTGCAATTAAAAGAGCTATATCAAAAGACACTACCGGTTATCAAGAAATAATTTATGAAGGTTATGCACCGCATGGAATTGGTGTAGTTGTTGAATGTGCGACAGATAATCCAACAAGAACTGTTGCAAACGTACGTCATCATTTTAGAAAACATGAGGGATCTTTAGGAACAACAGGTTCTATCTCTTTTATGTTTGAAAGAAAGGGATTGTTCAAAGTACTTAAAAATTCAGTTACTGATCTTGAGAATTTAGAATTAGAATTAATTGATTTTGGTCTTGATGAATTTTCTTACGACGATGAATTCATTTATATCTATACGCCGTTTCAAGAATACGGCACTATGCAGAAAGCTCTTGAAGAAAAAAATATTGAGATCAAAGCAACGGAACTTCAGTACTTACCTACGAATTACAAAGAAGTTACTGAAGAACAACGTAAAGAAGTAAATGCTCTTATCGAAGCTCTGGAAGAAGATGACGATGTTCAATCAGTTTATAATAATATGCAGTAATATTTTTTTTGCTCACTTCTTATTCATAATTAGAAGATAAACAACAAATGAAACTGCGAAACCTACGAACCAAGCATAGTCATATAAAAACCTGAGTGATGGAACCATCAATCCAATAAGCGCAATAAACACTCCTGCGGCTAATGCATATATTGCTTTTAGATTAAAACCATTCGTGTATTCATATTCACCGTTTCTTCTATAGAGATCAAGTACAATCAATTTCTTTTTCTTTATCAAGAAATAATCGCAAATCAAAATTCCAGCGATTGGTCCTAAGAATCCTGAGTAACCAACAAGCCAACCGAAGATATAGGCGCTGTAATCAGATAATAATTTCCATGGCATAATAACAATGCCGAGGATTGCCGTCATCATTCCGCCACGCACGAAATTAATTTTACTCGGATAAAGATTTGCAAAATCATTCGCCGGAGAAACCACGTTCGCTGCAATATTTGTTGTTAAGGTCGCAACCATCAGAGCCAGCAAGGAAATGACTACGATAATCGGATTCTGAAATTTTGAAAGAAGAACAACCGGGTCCCAAATTGCTTCACCAAAAATCACAACTGTTGCTGATGTGACTGCAACTCCGATAAACGAATACAGCGCCATTGTCGGAGGTAAACCAATTGCTTGTCCTAACATTTGTGCTTTTTGGCTTTTTGCAAAACGCGAAAAATCTGGAATGTTGAGAGATAGCGTTGCCCAATATCCAACCATTCCGGTTAATGCCGGAATAAAAAATTTCCAAAATTCTCCAACGGTTTGAAATTTACTTGGCTGACTTAAAATTGGTCCCCAACCTCCGCCCTGAACATAAGCCCAAATGAGAAGTGCAATTCCAACAACAAGAAGAAATGGTGCGCCAAGAGCTTCAAGCCACCGAATTGATTCCATTCCATTCACGATGAAATAAACATTCATCGCCCAAAAAATTAGAAAGCCTGCTGCCGATCCTAAATTCCATACAGCCCATTGCGGAATAAGAACGCTCATGAGCGAATTCAAAGCTTGTCCGCCAATCCATGTTTGAATACCGAACCATCCGCAAGCAACAACAGCGCGGAGAAGTGCGGGAACGTTTGAGCCAAGCGTGCCGAATGCCGCGCGTGCAAGTACCGGAAATGGAATTCCATATTTTGTACCGGCATGTGCATTAAGTATCATTGGAATTAGAACAATGACATTGCCGATTGTAATTGTCATAAGCGCCTGCCACCAGTTCATTCCACCGGCAATTAATCCACTGGCTAACATGTATGTTGTAATGCAAACACTCATCCCGATCCAGAGTGAAGCAATGTTGTATGTTCCCCAATTTCTTTGAACGATCTTTGTTGGTGCAAGATCTTTATTAAATAGTTTAGTGTCTTTAAGACCAGAAAGATCTGTTTCAATCAAGCCATCGGAAAAAAGTTTTTCCATGCTATCCTTTCATTGATGATTAAATTAATTCTTAGTGATTTACAGAATCCAATCTGTTAATTCCATGCGGCACCGTGTGTATCCCTCTTTACAAAATTTCCTCTTCCGGCTTTGCCAAGAAATTTTTTGTTCTCAATAATCACTTCTCCTCGTGAGATAACCAAATCAGCGTCACCTTTAACTTTCTTACCTTCGAACATTGAGTAGTCAACTTTCATGTGATGAGTCTTTGCGGAAATTGTGTGTTCCTTTTGCGGATCCCAAACAACAATGTCTGCATCGGAACCTGGAGCTATGGTTCCTTTGCGCGGATACATACCAAATATTTTTGCCGGGTTAGTAGAAGTTAGTTCAACCCATCTATTTAGAGAAAATCTTTTCTCATTCACACCGCCTTGATACAATAAGTGCAAACGATTTTCAAGTCCAGGTCCTCCGTTAGGGATTTTTGTGAAATTATCTTTTCCCATATCCTTCTGACCTTTAAAATTAAATGGGCAATGATCGGTTGATACAACTTGAAGATCATTCTTTTGTAATCCAGCCCACAACTTTTCTTGATTCCATTTTTCTCTTACCGGAGGAGAAAAAACATATTTCGCTCCTTCGAAATCCGGTTTGGCAATGTCATCAATTGAAAGATATAGGTATTGGGGACAAGTTTCTGCAAATACTGGTTGACCTTTAGCTCTTGCCTCACTGACTTTAATTAATGCGTCATTGCATGTAAGATGAACAATGTAAATTGGAGTCCCAGCCATCTCAGCCAAAGCTATTGCCCGATTTGTTGACTCGCCTTCTGCCGCAGCCGGACGGCTTAATGCATGATATAACGGAGAAAGATTTCCTTTAGCAACGGTTTCTTTAACAATTTGATCAATTACCATTCCGTTTTCTGCATGCATGCAAACTAACCCACCATTTTTTGAAGTTTGTTTCAAAGCTTTGAAAATTATTGCATCGTCAACCATCAATGAATTCGGGTAAGCGAGAAACAGTTTAAAACTTGTAACTCCTTCAGCTACCATATCATCCATCTCACTGATTCTCTCATCGGGCAAATCCGTAATGATCATATGAAACCCATAATCAATTGTTGCTTTTCCTTCAGCTTTCTTTCGCCAGGTATCCAATCCTTCACGCATACTTTTTCCTTTCGGCTGTATCGCGAAATCAATTAACGACGTTGTACCGCCAAAAGCCGCTCCAATTGTTCCTGTTTCAAAATCATCGCTCGAAGTTGTTCCGCCGAACGGCATATCAAGATGTGTGTGAACATCTATTCCGCCGGGGATTACATATTTTCCTTTTGCATCAATGATTTTAGCTGCTTGAATGTTGAGAGATAAACCGATTGTTGTGATCTTATCCTTCTCGATAAAAATATCGGCAATGTAATCTTGTTCTGCGGTAATAATGCGACCGTTTTTAATTAGTAATGACATGATCAATTCCAATCTTTATGAATAAAATTTTAATGAATAACTATATTGTGTTTATGCTGAAACTCCGCAAGATTTTCCCAGGTCATTTGCTTTCCGCTTTTCTTAAATTCTTCTGTTAATTGGTTCCAAGTTTTTGATGCAGAGCCGTCATCTATTCTCACCATAGAGATACAATTTTCAACCGGACAAACTAATGAACAAAGTGCGCAGCCGACACAATCTTTTTCTCGTACTTCGGTTTTGTTATGTCCGTTAACCGGAGTTAGATCAATACACTGATGAGCAGCATCCTCGCAAGCGATGTAACATAAATTACAATGAATACATTTCGATTGATCAATTCTGGCGATAGTTCGATTAAGCAAATCAAAATTTCCAAAATCATTCACTCGCGGAAGAGACTTTCCTCTAATCTGATCGAGAGAAGTAATTCCTTTCGATTCCATCCAGTTCGACATTCCTTCAATCATATCATCAACTATACGAAATCCATAATGCATTACTGCCGTGCAGACTTGAACACTTGAAGCACCGAGTAATATAAATTCTAATGCATCCCGCCAATTACTAATTCCTCCAATTCCCGAAATGGGAAGATTAACTTCCGGATCTATTGCAACTTGAGAAAGTAAATGAAGCGCAATGGGTTTTACTGCGGGACCAGCGTAACCACCATGCCCGCCCAATCCGCCAACGTTTGGTTTCAATTCAAATGTATCAAGATTAATTCCGATAATACTGTTGATAGTATTGATAAGAGAAATTCCATGAGCACCGGCAGCTTTTGCCGCACGTGCCGGCAATTGAATGTTGCTAACATTAGGAGTTAGTTTAACGAGCACAGGTATTGTCGAAACTTCAGTAACCCATTCAGTTATCATTTTGCAATATTCGGGAACTTGCCCAACAGCAGCTCCCATACCGCGTTCACTCATTCCGTGCGGACATCCGTAATTTAATTCTATTCCATCGCAGCCTGTATCAATTGTGCGTTTAACAATCTCATGCCAGGTCTCTCTCTTCGATTCGACCATCAAAGAAACTACAACTGCACGATCAGGCCAAAGTTTTTTTGTTTCCGCAATTTCCTTAAGATTAACTTCAATGGGTCTATCGCTGATCAATTCTATGTTGTTCAATCCGAAAATTTTTTGTCCGTTGTAATCCAATCCGCCATAACGGTTGAAAACATTCATCACAGGTTCACCGATAGTTTTCCAAACTGTTCCTCCCCATCCTTGTTCGAAAGCTTTGCAATTTTGATATGCAGAGTTTGAAGGAGGCGCTGATGCAAGCCAGAATGGATTTGGAGATTTTATTCCGCCGCAATTTATTGAAAGATCAACCATAAATTATTTTCCTCCTTTCGGAATTGATAAAAATTTATCAATACCATGTGCAGCACGTTTACCATCATAAGCGGCATTTACAACTTCTTTACCTCCGTTAATACAATCGCCGCCGGCAAAGATTTTTGGATTAGTTGTTTGATATGTAGTCTGATCAACAACAACACAGCCCTCATCATCAAGAGTTACTTTTGGAATTGAGCCTAAGAAACTTGATTTGGTTTCTTGTCCGATTGCTTTAATAATCATATCAACCGGAATTGTGAATTCCGATCCGGGAACTGGGACCGGTTTTCTTCTGCCATGAATATCAGGTTCACCAAGTTTCATTTTTAAACATTCAATCCCTTCAACAAAACCTTTACCTATAATTTGTTTAGGCGAAGTAAGAAAATGAAAAACAATTCCGTCTTTCTTTGCGAGATCATATTCAAAATCATAAGCAGACATTTCAATATCGCTTCGTCTATAAATGATATACACCTGTTCTGCACCTAACCGCTTAGCTTCGGTTGCCGCATCAATTGATGTATTTCCCGCACCAATTACAGCAACTTTTTTCCCGACTTGAATATCATTCCAATTTTCTGTTTTAACTTTCTCTATGAAATCAAGTGCACCTACAACTCCTGATAATTCTTCTCCTGTAATTTTTAGTTGAGGACTTTCTCCCAAACCAACTCCGAGGAAAATTGCATCGTGTTTTTTTAAGAGGTCATCAACTTTGAATGTTTTACCAATCATGATTTCAGTTTTAAGATCAATACCGAAACTTTTTACCAATTCAACTTCTTTCAAACTATCTTCTCTTCTCATTTTATACGGTGCGATGCCCCAAGTATTTAATCCGCCGGGAATTTTGTTAGCTTCATAAATAGTTACCTCATAACCCATGAGAGCAAGTTCAGCACCGCAAGCTAAGCCAGCAGGACCAGAACCAACTACGCCGACTGATTTTCCATTTTTAATTGATTTATGAAAGAGCGCGGGCATACCTATTTCAAAATAATTCTCGATTACATAACGCTGCAGCCTTCCTATCTCAATCGGTTTTTCCCCTTTCGCATTATAGACACAAGCCCCTTCACAAAGGACAGCAACTGGACATGCTTTTGCACAAGTAAGAGGAACCCAATTCGATTTATAAATTGTTTTTGCCGAGCCAAGAAGATTTCCGGTAGAAATCTTTTTTATAAATGTTGAAATATCAATGTGGGTCGGACAAGCTTTCATACAAGGAGAATCATAACAATAGAGACAACGATTTGCTTCTGCAATAGCAGAGTTATGTATAAACGGCGAGTGTAGGTCTGAAAAATTTTTCTCGTATTGTTCACTCAAAAGTTTTGGTGCGATATTCTTCATAGATTTATCCCAATCTAAACTGTGAAATTGAACAACTAAGTTTTTAATGCATCATCAGCTATTGAAAGACATTCATCAAGTTTTTCAACTGCAAAATCAATTTCTTCTTTTGTGATGATTAACGGAGGTGCAATGATAAAATGACTTACCCAAGATTGAACATAAACTCCGCGTTTCATCATCTCTGCAGAAATCTTATCAACGAGCAAAGGTTTCCCGCTTACTTTATCTTCCTTGGTGTTGAATGGTTCTTTGGTTGATTGATTTTTCACTAACTCAACAGCATAAAAAAGTCCAATGCCTCTAACATCACCAATCGAAGGGTGTTTTGATTTCAGAGCGTTCAATTTTTTATTTAGATGATCACCCATTTCCACAGCACGATCAATTAATTTTTTATTTCTCAACTCATTGATTGCAGCAATTGCAGGAGCTAACGTTAATGGATGAGCTTCGTAAGTATGTCCGTGTGCAAAATAATGATCATTAAAATAATCAGCGATTTTCATTGTGGTGGCGGTTAATCCGAGAGGTACATAAGCTGAAGTAATTCCTTTAGCAGTAGTAAGAATATCCGGTAAAACATTCCAATGATCAACAGCAAACCATTTTCCGGTTCTTCCCCATCCGCTCATTACTTCGTCAGCGATAAGCAAAACATTATTATCATCACAAATTTTTCGCAATCTCGGCATATATTCCTTAGGCGGAATTAATATTCCATTTGTTCCAACAACAGGCTCAAGAATAATTGCGGCTACATTGCTTTCATTCTTAATCATATGTTCGATGTAATTTACGCATGCAATTTCGCAATCCGGATACGAATGATTGAGCGGACAATGATAACAATTACATTCAGGTGCAAAAATTACTCCATCAATTTTTCCTGAAGGTTCAACTGCCCAACGTCTGGGATCTCCTGTCGCTGCAATAGATGCCGCAGTTGATCCATGATAGGAATTATAACGTGAAATAATTTTGTACTTACCGGTGTACATTCGTGCAATTTTTATTGCGGCTTCATTCGCTTCTGTCCCGGAAGTAGAAAAATAAAATTTCTCTAATCCTTTTGGTAAGACTTCTAATAATAATTTACTCAACTCAGCGCGTACTTCTGTAGCAAATCCAGGTGCAGCATAAGCAAGTTTCTTTGCTTGCTCTTCTATCGCTTTAATGACTGCTTGATTTTTGTGCCCGAGTGTAACACACATCAGTTGAGAAGAAAAATCGAGATATTTCTTACCTGTTGAATCTGTGAAGTAACATCCTTCAGCATCAACGATCTGAAGTGGAGTCCAATTTTTTTGAAATCTCCATGTGCCGTAAGTATGTTTAGCGGTTATTGCAACTACTTCTTCGGGTGTCAATTTAAATTTCCTTATAGAATTGTAATAATATTTGCTTTAACTAATTCTCATATATTGAATGGATCTATTTCTGAAGATCAGTTATAGCTCCATAAGATTCCGGTCGCCTATCGCGATAGAACTGCCAAACATTTCTGACTTCAAGAATTTCATCCAGATTAAGATCAGCTACAACTAATTCATCTTTATCTCTGCAAGCCTGAGCAATTATTTTACCACGTGGATTGCAGAAATAACTTTTACCATAAAATTCTCCAATGTTCCAAGGTGCTTCTGTTCCAACGCGATTAATTGCACCAACAAAATATCCGTTTGCAACTGCATGAGCAGGCTGTTCCAATTCCCATAAATATTCTGAAAGTCCGGCTACTGTTGCAGAAGGATTAAAAATAATCTCTGCCCCGTTCAATCCAAGAATTCTGGCTCCTTCAGGAAAATGGCGATCATAACAAATATAAACTCCGATATCTGCAAATGCAGTTTTGAAAACGGGAAATCCAAGATTACCGGGTTTGAAATAAAATTTCTCCCAAAATCCCGGATCGCAGTGAGGAATATGATGCTTCCGATATTTACCAAGATATTTCCCATCCGCATCAATAACTGCCGCTGTGTTATAATAGACGCCTTTAATTTCTTCTTCATAAATTGGGACAACTATTACCATTGAATATTTCTTTGCAATCTCTTGCATCAGTTTAACTGTTGGACCGTCAGGAATTTTTTCAACAAGCGAATACCACTTTGTTTTTTGTTCGGCACAAAAATATGGTCCATAAAATAGTTCTTGCATGCAAAGAATTTGTACTCCTTTCTTTGCAGCTTGTTTAATTATTAACAAATGTTTTTCGATCATTGATTGTTTAACTTTTTCAATCGGTTGCTCAGCGGACATTGAAAGAGTTGCCTGAATCAAACCACCGCGAACTGTTCGTGACATATTCTTACCTTTATATTTTCTAATAGATAATATTTTGATTAAGCTACTATTTATAATCCTACATACAAATTTCTACTTACTACATTAAGACTCAACTCATCCAGTTTATTTGCGATTCCGGATTCCATTTGACCGTAGTTTTTTTCAACTTAGTCCAAAATTCTATTGAACTTTTTCCGGTTATATCACAAGTCCCGAATTTCGATTCGTTCCAACCGCCAAATGAAAAAGGTTCTCTAGGTACAGGTACTCCAATGTTCACACCAATCATTCCGGCGCTAGCTCGTTCACTGATATATTTTGCCATTCCGCCGCTTTGTGTAAAGACAGATGCAGCATTTCCATATAAAGAACTTTGCTGAATGGACAGAGCCGTGTCAACATTATCAGCACGAATTATTGCCAGCACAGGTCCAAAAACTTCTTCTTTAGCAATCCGCATTTCTGGTCTTACATAATCGATAACAGTTGGACCTACATAAAAACCATTTTCTTTACCGGGCACTTTACAATTTCTTCCATCTAATAAAATTTTTGCACCTTCTCTCTCTGCTTCAGTAATATAATTTTCAATTCTTTCTTTTGCTTGTTTTGAAATTACAGCGCCAAGATTTTTTCCCGGAATAATTTTCTTCGCTTCTTCTACAAGTTGATTAATAATATTATCAACAGAACCGACTGCAATCATAGCAGATGCAGCCATACAACGCTGACCAGCGCATCCTGACATTGATGCCGCCACATTTGATGCTGTCATAGCAACATTCGCATCGGGTAAAACTATTAAATGATTTTTTGCCCCACCTAGTGTTAAAGCTCTTTTTAGATTTGATGTAGAACGAGTATAAACAATCTTTGCAACTTTTGTAGATCCGACAAATGAAACAGCTTGGATACCGGGATGATCACATATTGCTTCAACAACATCTTTTGCGCCATGGATAACATTGAAAACACCATCCGGTAATCCGGCTTCTTTTAACAGATCAGCAATTCTGTTTGCACTTATCGGAACAAGCTCTGATGGTTTAAGGATCATACAATTACCTAAAACAAGTGCATTCGGTATTGTCCAATTTGGAACCATATTAGGAAAGTTGAATGGAGTAATACAAGCAACAACTCCAACAGGAAAACGTTCAACTCTACACTCTACTCCTCTGCTTACTTCCATTACTTCACCGGCTGCGAGCTGCTCAAGTGAACAAGCAAATTCAGTAACCTCAATGCTCTTCTCTATTTCAGCAGTACTTTCTGAGATTGTCTTACCGTTTTCTTCATGGATCAATTCAGCAAGTTCATTTAGATTTTTTTCGAGAAGAGATTTGTACTTGTAAAAAATTTGTGAGCGTTCTTTTATCGGTGTTGCAGACCAAGCTGGAAATGCTTTTTGAGCAACAGTTACTGCCAGATTTACAGCATCTGTTCCTGAGATCGGGACAGTTGAGATTATTGACCCATCAATAGGTGAAATTACATCAATTCTTTTTTCTCCACCATCAATGGATTTACCATCAATATAATTTTTCAAAGAAGGGTACTTCATGAAACCCTCATATAGTTTTTAGTGTAATATTTTTTCACTTTTAAGTTAAAAAAATAGAGATTATTAATGAAGAAAGAAAGATTTTTTTAATAGGAATGATTAGAATAGATATGCACAATAAATAAGAAATTAAAAGCGAGTATTAATACTTAGATAAATTCGGGAATAAGTTGTTGTCGCTTGGAATGTTCCCTCATAACTGATAGTAAGAAAACTATTATAAAATAAGCGCCAAGATAAATCCAGATTTCCAATATTCTGAATCAGATTCGGTGAACCGCTAAGGAATTGATAATTAATTCTTTTTAATCCAAATCCAACATTCATTTCACCATTAAACAAATCCTTATTGATTGCCGCGCTGTAATAATCTCCATTCACATATCCAGATTCAATTTTATTATAGTTAAGATAAATTGATGACAATATCAACGGAAGTTGTATATAACCTAAATTAATTCCATAATTTCTTGATGGCTGCGGATCACCCTTACTAAAACGATAACCATAATTAAATCCTAACCACAAATAATTAAACGGCCGCAGATTCATTCTCAATCCAAATCCTTGCTGTGTTGATGATGCAAGAATACTATCTGCCAAGTTCTTATATGTCTCATAGTATGCGATGTTTTTTCTCGCATCATAAGAGGCGCTAAAGTTTAACCAATTATTGAGAGAATAAGAACCAAGTATGAACAAACTTGTAAGATCAAAGGATGATTGATCAATTCCATTTTTCCTTTTATAGAGATCTACTTCAGAAGAAAAAAACAGACCTAAATTTTGCGTAAGATTACTATTATTCTGGAAGTACAAAAATCTTCTGTCGGTCTTAAAATTATTTGTCTGCTGAAAAATTCCAATAGTATTTTGCATTGAAGCATTTCCCAAACTATCGCTTCTGAAGAGATAGCCGCCATACTCAAACAATTTAATATCATATCCATAATCTGTAAAGTTTGGTCTCGAACCTACAATAGCGCCAATTACAAATTTGCTGATAGATGTTTCTAACTGAAGTCCATCAATAGCGCCAAGACTTGAAGTTCTAATATTAATTTTTCTTCCGAATGTAATTTTTGTTTTATCGCTAATTTTATAATTGATTGAAAGGTCATATACTTTCAAAGCGTCTCCAATATTATTTTGAACATCGTTCCATCGGTCTGATCTGTATGAAAAATTAATATAACTTGAAAATGATAATGGCGATCTGAAAATTGAATCTGCATCCATTGAAAAAGAATAACGCCAATTCTGAGAATTAGGTAATCCGTCAGCGTTAGATAAATTTGAATACGATGAGATTGAGAAATTACCTCTGATCTTTTTAGTATAATACGGCGTTACTCTCTCTGTTACAGCTTTATTTTCTGTAACTGTTTCCTGTAAAGATATTTTTTGATCAACTTTTTCTGCAACAGGTTTAACCGTATCCGTTTGTTTTGCAAATGTTCTAATCTCGTCCCCAACTTTCAATTGATAGTTATTAATTGCAATTCCTGAGCAGGACGTAGTTGAAATAAATTTAATAATTATCACCGGCTTCAGAATCCCTTTAATATCAGTATATAAAGTATCGTTAGTTGCTATTCCTTCAGTATTCTCGAATCGCACATAAATATTTTGAGAAGTGATAAAAGAAATTTTCCCTACTCTAACTTCTTTAGAAATCTCTTGTGCAAATAAACTAACAGCACACATTGAAAAGATAATTATCAAAAAAATTCTTTTTACCATTTATCCACCCGAATCTCCAGTTGGATGACAACTATAGCAACCGGCAGGAGTGGAAACGTAATTTCTAACACCTTGGTGCTTGGAATCCATCTGTGCCTGAGGATGACATTTGAAACAGCTGAATGTTTTGAAATTTGTTTGATCTGAATGACAATCACTGCAAAGTGTCCATCTACCTCTATGTTTTCCCGAATAGATTGGGAAGTACTGTCCATCATGATTAAACGTTGAAGGTGTCCATGCATTTTGTGTATGGCAACTTTCACAATTCGTAGGGAAATGGGCAGTTACATGGTTCGGATTAGTAGTACTGTTGTATTTTGCCTGATGGCATCCTACACACTGAGTAGGAGCGCTACTATAATTTCCAGTATGACAATTAGCACACTGATTCGCAATCGTAAGATGAGCACCAAGTATTGGATAATAATTATTATGAATCGGAAAAGTAGCCGGCTTCCAACCAGGATTAGTTGTGTGGCATTGATCGCAGGTATTAGGAATATTTAATGTCACATGATTAGGATTAGTTGTGCTCTGATACCTTGCTAAATGGCAACTCGAACAAATTGTTGAAGTTCCTTTAAATGTTGTTACATGGCAACTAGTACAAGTCACATTTACATGAGATCCTGTTAAAGGGAATGACGTTGTTGAATGATTAAATACAGCTCCTTGCCAGGTTGTTGTTGTATGGCATTGTGTACAATCTGTTGGGTATCCTTGTGAAAGATGATTTAGTGCACTATTAAAATTTGTTTGATGGCATGAGATACATGTTGTTGGTGTTCCACCTGAAAATCCGTTTGTATGGCATAATGCACAACTGACATTTACATGAGATCCTGTTAATGGAAATAACGTTGTTGAATGATTGAATGTAACTGCGTTCCATGCAACTGTGGTATGGCACTTTGCACAATCTGTTGGGTATCCTTGTGCAACATGATTTAGTGCACTATTAAAATTTGTTTGATGGCATGAGATACATGTTGTTGGTGTTCCACCCGAAAATCCGTTTGTATGGCATAACGCACAACTGACATTTACATGAGATCCTGTTAATGGGAATGACGTTGTTGAATGATTGAATGTAACTGCGTTCCATGCAACTGTGGTATGGCACTTTGCACAATCTGTTGGGTATCCTTGTGCAACATGATTTAGTGCACTATTAAAATTT